>NZ_DATCTU010000098.1 GCF_036567765.1 Pseudobacteroides sp. | reverse complement strand
TTGCCATGCCCTTTTTTATTTGCTCTGTCGTAACAATATACTTTTTTCAAAGTTCAATAAGGTTTTTTACCTTGTTTTTTATGAATCAAACCTGAATTTTTGTTTTCAAGCCAATTACCAGTTACTTTTCGAAACTATACTCAAGATTGACTAACGAACCCAAAAATATTATTCATGGAGTGCCACCCTCAAATTTAGAAAAAAATATTATGTTTCATGATTCTAATATTAATTTTTGTATAGTAAATAAAGATAAATTTACTTTTATGCTAGATTATAGATCGAAAGGGAAAGTATCAGATACGGAATATGATGTCAAATTGTGCTTCAACGATTTAGAATGTGTACTTAAGATAAAAAGTGGTAGGTTTGTAAAAATTCAAAAAATATTCCTCAAGTGTTAAATGAAACACAAATTTTGTCTGGGCATGAGTACCCACCTATTAATTATATTTTTGAAAAAATTAAAATACCAAAGGATTTTAGGTATCCATCAAAAAGATATTTATTTATTGAAACATCCTCAAAATATTTACCGGAAATTATTGTTATTTTTGACTCTGTGGTTTTTAATAAAAATTGCTCTAGAGAAATTGAATAATTGAATATGCTGCCACAGGCGTGCGGATTGAAACAATTCAACTTAGTTAAAATTCATAAAACCTCTTCCATACAGAACGTATGTTCGGTATAATGGGTGTGATAAAACTGGAAAAGGGGTGTTAAAATGGCAGAAAATATTGCGTGTTGTGGTCTGGATTGTGAAGAGTGTCTGGCGTATAAAGCTACTGTAAGTGACAGTGATGAATTAAGAAAGCAGACGGCCGATCAATGGAGTAAAATGTTTAATGCAAACATTGAGCCTGAGACTATTAATTGCTTGGGATGTAAGTCAGAAGTACTTTTTAGTCACTGTAATGTTTGTGAGATAAGGAAATGTTCCTTGGATAAGGGACTTCATAATTGCGGTAAATGCAATGAGTTCAGTTGTGAAAAGGTTGAGGGTGTGTTGCAGCATGCTCCGGAAGCACGGGTTAATCTGGAAAGGATTAAAAATTCCCAATAGGATTATATAAATACATACAATAAAGGAAGAGAGTACGATTACAGCCTTATCGTATTCTCTTCCTTTATTGGTGCGATGTTACTTCGTCAAGCTGATTTATTTAGATATGCCGAAAATATTAATACCCCATTGTCTTATACCTGCTTGAAATATATAATATTCTATATGAAAAAGAGACATTGATCTTTCCAATAAATATAGATTTGATATACACCTGAAAGGAATGACCTGTATGAATAAATTTAAATTTCAATCAGGCACCAAAGTGTTTTTTGGTGCAAATTGCTTATTTGATAATAAAAGCGAAGTTACCAGGCTTGGGAAAAAGGCCTTTATAGTGACAGGCAAGACATCCGGCATCAAAAGCGGTGCTTTGACAGATATAATAAGTATGCTTAATGAGGCAAATATAGAATATCAAATATTTGATAAAATAGAGAACAATCCTTCCTTGGAAAATGTAAAAGAGGGCGGGGCTGCGTGCAGACAGTCTAAAGCGGATTTTATAGTGGGGATTGGCGGAGGGTCGCCCTTAGATGCAGCAAAGGCCATTGCCATACTGGCTGTCAACGATATTGAGCCCATCCAGCTAATAAAAAACCAATTTACACAAAAACCGCTGCCAATTGCAGCAATACCTACTACTGCAGGAACCGGAAGCGAAGTTACGGCCGCTTCTATACTGACAATTCCTGAGTATGAGACAAAGATGAGCTTTGTCCATGAGGATGTATTTCCAAAGGCTGCATTCCTTGATGCTAAATATACTGAAAGCATGACAAGGGATATTGCAGTTAATACGGCTATTGACGCCATGTCCCATGCTATTGAAGGCTACCTCAACAAGATTGCCAGTACCATGAGTGATGTATTTGCATTGGAGGCACTTGAGATTTTTGGTGCATGCATTGAAAACCTTTGTGAAGAAAAGTTTGACAGTGAAACAAGGGAGAAGCTTCTATATGCATCAATGCTAGCGGGCCTTACTATTGCACAAACTGGTACTACCATTGCCCACGGAATGGGTTATTCTCTGACATATTTCAAAGATATTCCCCATGGAAAAGCCAATGGATTACTACTTGCCGAATATCTGAGGTATAATAATGAAGCGGCACAGGGTAGGGTTCAGGCTGTTTTGAAGGCTTTAAACCTTATAAGCATTGACGATTTTGAAAAGATTATGAATAGGCTTATCAGAAATGATATTGATTTCACACGGGAGGAACTAAAAAAGTATTCCTCACTGGCGGTGAAACAGAAGAGTACAGCTAAAAATCTACGCAGCACAAGCGAGGAAGATATGTATAGAATAATGGAAAAAAGCCTTATAGATAGGGGTACACATTAAATGAAAAAACCGGAAGTTTTTATTTGCAGGAACAAGAGCCTTCCTATAGGTAAGAAAACATATGTTATGGGTATACTTAATATTACTCCCGATTCCTTCTCGGATGGGGGCAGGTATTATTCTATAGATGATGCAATAAATAGAGCAAGGGAAATGATCTTAAGCGGAGCAGATATAATAGATGTAGGAGGAGAATCCACCAGGCCCGGATTTATGCCGGTTGAACCCATTGAGGAAATAAAAAGGGTTGTGCCTATAATAGAGAGGCTTGTAAGTGAGTTTGACATACCCATATCTATAGATACCTCCAAATCAGTTGTTGCAAGGGAGGCCTTAAAGGCAGGAGCACATATTATAAACGATATATGGGGACTTCAGGCAGATGATAATATGGCTTCCGTTGCGGCAGAGTTTGGTGCAGGTGTTGTGATGATGCATAACCGGGAAAATAAGGAATATACTAGCCTTATGACGGACATTATTGAATTTTTAAAGCAAAGCATAAAAATTGGAGAACAGGCAGGTATTAAGAGAAATTCAATGGCTGTAGATCCGGGAATTGGATTTGGAAAGACCTTCAATCACAACCTTGAGGTTATGAAAAACCTAGAAAAGTTGGAGGTTTTAGGGTTGCCTGTACTTCTTGGAACCTCAAGGAAATCTTTTATAGGTAATGTTTTGGATTTGCCTGTTGAGGACAGGGTTGAGGGTACAGGGGCCACTGTTGCAATCGGGATTGCTTATGGAGCGGATATTGTAAGGGTCCATGATGTGAAGGAAATGGCAAGGACTTCCAGAATGGCTGATGCAATTGTTAGGAGGTAATGTTTTTACAATGGATAAAATAATTATGAAAAACCTTAGATTTTACGGATATCATGGAGTTTTGCCGGAGGAGCAGGAGGATGGGCAAAACTTTATCGTAGATTTGGAAATGTATTTAGGTCTACATAAAGCAGGGTGTTCCGACGATATAAAAGATACTGTAGACTATTCGAGAGTATATGGTATTATTAAAGAAATAACAGAATCAAACAAATTTCGACTTGTAGAAAAATTGGCTGAAAGTATTTCCAGGGAAATAATGTCGATATATAAGGAAATAGAAAAGATCTCAGTCACCGTTAAAAAGCCGGAAGCACCTATTGATGGCGACTTTGACTGGGTTGGAGTACAGATATTGAGGAGTAGGAATGAGTGATACGATATACATTGCTTTAGGTTCTAATATGGGAAACAGAGAAAAAAATATAGAAGCTGCTATTGATAGAATAGGGAAAGTGGAAGGTACTCGTATAGTAAGCATGTCATCACTGTATGAGACTGAGCCTGTAGGCTATTTGGATCAAGGAAGATTTCTGAATGCTGCAGCAAGGATTGAGTCTACGCTATCTCCCCTTGATTTGTTAAAAAGGCTTCAGGAGGTAGAGAGGGACCTTGGCAGGGTAAGGGATATTCAATGGGGACCTAGGACTATAGATATAGACATACTTTTATATGGTGATTTGGAAATGGACCTGCCGGAGCTTACAATACCTCATCCAAGGATGGAAGTAAGGGCTTTTGTACTTGTACCCCTTAAGGATGTGTATGAGATAAAGCTTATTAATGGTAAGGATATTAATGTTTTAATAGATAACTGCGATGATAGAAACGATGTAAAATTGTATAGGTGTGAGGTGAGTGAATAATGGAGGTTTATTTTTACATTAAAGCTGAGTTGGCTGAAAGTGCGGTGGACTGCGGGATTAAGCTTTCAGAGCATTTTGAGAAGGTTGTTGTCATCAATGGAGAAGAGAAAAAGTGCATATCAACTTTGCTAAATCCCAAGGATGACCTTGAAAAATACAAGTCTTCTGAATATAAATGCTTGAAGTTTGATCTGCCGTCAAGGCTTTGTTTTGTAGCGGATAGATACATGTATGTTGTAGGTTCCGGTTCAAAGGAAGCCATGGAGATTTATACAAATTCCGTTATTCCCCTAAAGGACTATATTTTCGGGTCCTTCAGGCTGCCGGAGTGCCTTGTATCCTCTACTATTATGCCTGAACAGATCAGTATCCTGGATAAGAGGCTGGATTCTCCCATACTATATGACAACTCGGAAGAGCTTTATATTAATAACATCATTGAATCATATAAAGAAGAGCACGGGGACTTCCAGGATGTGCTCCTGTACAGCTTTTACTCAAAACTGGCAGAGCAGAAAAATTTCCAAATGATTGTTGATAATGATAATAAAATTGCCATTATATTAGATAAGGAAAAAAATAAAAGCATTACAATAAAGATTCCAGATTTCACAAAATATTAAAAGAGGTCAATACATGTTGGAGCGTAAAGTTCTTGAAGTACTTAAGAAAAATAGTCAAAGTTATATATCAGGTGAAAAGTTAAGTGAGTATCTTGGTGTTACCAGGACTTCTGTCTGGAAATATATAAACTCTTTAAAGGAAGCGGGCTACAACATTGAGTCTGTTACAAGGAACGGCTACAGGCTTATGGAGTCTCCGGACATACTTAATGAGTTTGAAGTGACATATGATTTAGATACCGTCTTAATCGGCAGCAAAATAGTCTATCTTAAGGAAGTTGATTCTACAAACCTTTATGCGAGAAAAATTGCATTGGAAGGTGCGGTAGACGGAACGGTTGTTGTAGCTGACGCACAAACTGCAGGGCGGGGAAGGCTGGGAAGGAACTGGTCATCCGAGCCTGGAAAAGGTATATGGATGTCCGTTGTGCTGAAGCCTCAAATAAGCCCTGAGGAAATTCAAATCATTACCATAGGTGCATCCGTTGCTGTTGTTAAGGCTATTTATCAGGCAACGGGAATCAAAGCCGGGATCAAGTGGCCCAATGACATTATTTGCGAGGGTAAAAAAGTATGCGGCATTCTGACCGAAATGAATTCAGAGATTGAAATGGTAAATTTTCTGATTCTTGGTATAGGTATTAATGTAAATCATACTATTTCTGACTTTCCGGATGAAATTAGGAGCATTGCAACGTCTTTGGCTCTTTATTCCCAAAATAACAATAAAAATAATGTGAAAATATTCAGAAGAAGTGATATAATTAGAAAATTGTTATATGAATTGGAGCAAATATATAATAAAATTAAAAAAGGTGAGACAAAAGATATAATTGATGACTGGAAGCTGCATTCAAGCACATTGGGTAAGCAGGTACGGGTGATATACAAGAATTTTGCATACACCGGGACGGCAATAGACTTGCAGGAAGACGGCCGGCTTGTAGTAAAATGTGATGACGGAACTATACGGGATGTATATTCCGGAGAGGTTTCAGTGAGAGGAATTCTTGGATACCTTTAGAAAAACAGGAGCAAGGTATGATTGTTGATTTTCATGTTCATTGTTTTACTGATGAGCTTGCAGCAAAGGCTGTAAAAATATTATCGGAGCGTGCAGACATACCACCAAGGGTTGACGGTACAGCACAAGGTATAAAGGACTCAATGAGAAGTTCCAATATTGATTATTCGGTGTTGCTGCCTATAGCGACCAAGCCATCGCAGACTGAGGTTATAAATAATTGGGCTGCATCTGCATGCGGTGACGGAATAATATCATTCGGAAGTATTCACCCTGATTATACAGATTGGAAGAAAGAATTAAGGCGAATAAAGGATTTAGGTCTTAAAGGAATTAAGCTTCATCCAGATTATCAGCTCTTCTATATAGATGATAAAAGAATGTATCCGATTTATGAGTATTTGTTTTCGTTAGGACTTGTATTAGTATTTCATGCAGGAAAGGATATTGGCCTGCCGGAGCCGTATCACTGCACACCTGACAGGCTTTATAAGCTGGCCTGTGACTTCAAGGGAGCAAATATTGTTGCTGCCCACATGGGAGGGTTTTCATTATGGGACGATGTGGAAAGGTATCTGGTAGGTACCGATATATATTTGGACACATCTTTCAGCTTGGGGCGGATAAGCGATGAGCAAGCAATAAGGATTATCATGAATCATGGGTATGAAAAGGTGCTTTTTGCAACTGATTCTCCCTGGACTGACCAAGGGGAAGAAATAGACAAGCTTAGGAAACTAAAACTGGGTACCGAAGCAGAAAATGCAATTTTAGGAATGAATGCATGTAAATTACTTGATGTTAAAATATAACTAATGTCTAGGAGGCAATTCTAAATGGTTAATAAGCAGGATTTTCAACAAAAGGGAAATAATCATGGTGGAAATCAGCAGGCAAACAGAGGACAGGGAGAGCAAAGGGAAAACAAAGATCAAAAAGAGGTTAGGGAAATGCGTGATAACAGAGAGAAGCGTGACAATAGAGAACATCGTGACAATAGGGAGCAACGCGATAATAGAGAACAGCGCGATAATAGAGAACAAAGAGACAACAAGGAACAACGAGACAACAGAGAGCAGCGTGAAGGCAGAGAGCAACGTGACAACAGGGAGCGTCGTGACAACAGGGAACAGCGTGATAACAGGGAGCACCGGGAGCAAAGGGAACATGGTGTACATAAGGAAAACAATTATAACAGGGGTTATCATAAGGAAAATAACCAAAGACACGGCTATCAGAACAGAAATAATAACAACCATGGCAACTCGTACTCCTCAAACCAAAATTCCTCGAGTCATGGGGGGTATTCTTCCAGCACATCAAACTTTGCGTCAAAGGTGAAACTGGAGGAAACTGCCGATGATATAAGGGCGGATATTGCCAGGATAGAAAAGGAAATAGAGTTGGAGATTAAGGAAATAAGAAGTCTAAGGTTAGGATTATAGAATTATAGGTTCTTAGTTAGGGGATGTCATAAGTGATTTTAGTTATGGATGTTGGAAATACCAACATAACAATTGGTATGTATGATGGAAAGAAGCTCTTAAACCATTGGAGAATGGGAACGGACAGGGAAAAGACATCAGATGAGTTCGGTATGTTTATGATGAGTCTTTTCAGTAACGATAAGCTGGATATAAATAATATAGATGCTGTTATAATGGCCTCTGTTGTGCCACCCATAATGTACTCATTAGAGCATGCAATAAGAAAATATCTTAAGAAAGAGCCAATTTTAGTAGGCCCTGGGATAAAGACGGGAATAAACATAAAGTATGAGAATCCGAGAGAGGTTGGGGCTGATAGGATTGTAAATGCGGTAGCTGCCATTGAGATATATGGTGGACCCATAATAGTCGTTGATTTTGGTACCGCAACTACCTTTTGTGCAATAAGTTCGAAGGGTGATTACCTTGGAGGAGTTATATGCCCGGGTATAAAGGTATCGCTGGAAGCACTTTTCCAAAAGGCTGCAAAGCTTCCCAGAATCGAACTGGTAAAGCCTGAAAATGTTATAGGCAGAACAACAATCGGAAACATGCAGTCAGGTATAATTTATGGCTATATAGGTCAGGTTGATTATATTGTTAAAAGAATGAAAAAAGAAATGAAGGAAGAGAATGTCAAAGTTGTTGCCACCGGCGGTCTTGCAAGGCTTATAGCAAGTGAGTCTGAGACAATTGATGAGATTAACGGACTTCTCACCCTTGAAGGACTTAGAATAATTCACGAAAGAAACAAATAAAAGTTATGATTTATATAAGAATAAGACACTTTAAACCTCAAGCCTATGGGTTCTAAAGTGTTTTTGTTTATATCTAGGAAATTATAGGATGTTCTACACTGTTTAGGAAATTGTGGGACTTTAATCGTTATACGGAACTTTTTAAAACTTGTTTTCGTCTTAATAGTAGATAGAGAACTGGTATATAACTTTACAGTTCGATGTCTAGAACCGATAAATCATACGGGGGGAATATAAAATGAAGAAGAGAATTAAAATAGCCCTTATACTTTTGGCAGTTGCTGCAGTAACGGTTCCCATAACAATCATAAAGGCTCAGAATAACGATGATAAGGCTTCGGGACAAAAGGTACTTGCAGCAAGCAGCACTGCCGATCCATTAAAAAAACATAATACAAAGGGTGCAGTAGTTTTGTTTGTAGGCAGCACGCAGGCTCTGGTAAACAATGTTGAAAAACAGGTGGACGAGGAAAGTGAAGATGTAAGGCCCTTTGTAAAAGATGGTAGGACTCTTATACCGGTGAGGTTTGTTGCAGAAAGCTTCGGTGCAGAAGTTAAATGGGATGAAAAGACTTCTGCAATTACTTTATCCATTGGTGGACGTAAGGTGAATATGGAAGTGGATAAACCAACCATAAGGATTGATGGCAAAATGGTACCCTTGGAAGTTCCGCCTGTAATTACAGGCAACAGAACCTATATTCCTCTAAGAAAGCTGGCTGAGGTTGTAGGAAAGGAAGTTTTTTATGATAGAGGGCTCATAATCATTGGTGGTAAGGATAACATGTTCAACATTTCATCTGAAAAGGCGGAGATTGATAAAATAATTGCCAGAGTAAATAATCTCCCTGTCTTGGGTTCCTTTGAAAAGCTAGTCAGCATTCTTAAGACTGATATTAACTATAATGCCGTTAAAACAAAAAGTGCTGATTGGGATTTGACAAATGGCTCAAGCAATAAGGGGATGGATACAGCTGTAGTAACTGCTGAGGCTTCCAAGCAAAACTCCAAAGCTGATGAGAAAAAGGAATACTCCACTACCAATGTACAGGTTCAAGGTGTTGATGAGGCAGATATTGTAAAAACTGATGGGGAATATATATATAAAGTTAATAAAGGTAAAATAGCGATTGTGAAAGCTTACCCTGAGGAGGAAATGGAAGTAGTAAACACTATAGGTTTTACCGATGAGAAAGCATACCCCCTCGAGCTTTACATAGATAAAAAGTATATGACTGTTGTAGCCTCCTCTGTAAATTCTTCTTATGAGCTTTATGACGCTGCTGATGTATATAGTCCTGCGGGGAACTATTCAAAAGTAATTGTCTATGACATATCTGACAGAAAGAACATTAAAAAGGTCCGCCAGTTTGAAATTGACGGTAGTTACTTATCATCCCGCAAAATAGGATCATCGGTCTATCTGGTTACCAATAAATATGTTTATGTTGAAAATGGCTCCAAGGATGAAAATATAACCCCTGTGTACAGTGATACTGCACAAAAAGGTAAAAAGGTTAGCGTACAATATTCCGATATACGTTACTTTCCAAATTCCACCGGAAATAACTTTATGGTTATCAGCGGCATAAACCTTGACAAAATGGATGAGCCTGCAAAAGTGGGAACCTACCTTGGTGCAGGACAAAATATATATTCCTCGCTTGATAACTTGTATGTATCAATTACCAGCAGCAATGTTTACAGAGGTGAATTGGCCCAGTCAAAGAAATTAAGAGTAGCTCCGGCAGTTATGCCTGACGCACCACAGAATCAAGTTACAAAGGTATACAAATTTTCTTTGAACAACAGCCAGGTAACATACCTTAAGGATGGAGAGGTTCCTGGAAGAATACTCAATCAGTTTTCCATGGATGAGAATGGAGGGTATTTCCGTATAGCAACAACTTCAGGCAACGAATGGGATAGCACATCCAAAAACAATGTGTATATTCTAGATGATATTCTTAACGTTAAAGGAAAGCTGGAGGATATCGCACCTGGAGAAAGAATTTATTCCACAAGGTTCATGGGAGATAGGTGCTATATGGTAACCTTCAAGAAGGTTGACCCGTTTTTTGTTATAGATTTGAAGGATCCGGTTTCGCCTAAAGTTCTTGGTGCCCTTAAAATACCAGGCTACAGCGATTATTTGCATCCATACGATGAAAACCACATAATAGGCTTTGGTAAGGACACAGAGGTTTATGGAGACAACGCTTTCTACCAGGGTATGAAAATTGCACTTTTTGATGTAACCGATGTAAGCAAACCTGTTCAGAAATTTCAGGAGATAATAGGGGACAGGGGAACCGATTCGGAGCTTTTAAGAAACCACAAAGCACTGCTCTTTTCTAAGGAAAAGAACCTTATTGCATTCCCTGTAAATGAGATGAAAATACAAAATAAGAGTACCAATTCAGATGAACTAAATAAGATTACACAGTATGGCACAGCATATTTCCAGGGAGCATACGTGTATAACATAGATCTTGTAAGGGGATTTGTACTTAAAGGCAAGATTACCCATATGAGTGAGGATGACAGACTAAAATCTTCCCAGTATGATTTCAACTATGATAAAAGTGTTCAAAGAATTTTATATATTGGTGATACCCTCTATACCTTATCAAACAGCATGATTAAAGCAAATGATCTTAAGGAATTGAAAGAAAAAAATTCAGTTTCTATAGGAAACTGAGTGAAACATTTTTAATTGATCTAAAGGCCGCACGCATTTAGAATACGTGCGGCTTTTGTCTAGACTTTGTTAAAAACATAACCCTCGACTTTGATATATGGCTATGGTAAAATATAATCAGAAACAAATTCCAACAATACCACTAAAGTCACAAGTAAATATTTGCATATCTAAGTATTTTCAATTAGTTGTTTTATTTTTTGATTGTCTTTTAATTATCAACCTACATAATAATACGCGAGCTTTTGTATTCTTCTATGGCAAAGGAAAAATGACTAATATGCCGCTGCATACATATAGATGCCGAACATATATATTAATTTACAATTCGGTACCTATGATAGCCATTTGAAATTGTAGGAGGGAGTTGGTACTTATGAATCAAGTATCGGAAAAGAGAAGATATCAAAGGTGCACTAACGCTGTTTGCAAAATAATGATGAGCAATGACAAAAAAAGCTGGCAGGAAATTGATGTCTGTGACATCTCTGCAGGAGGCTTAAAGTTTATATCTGCAAGGGATTTGGAAAGCGAAAACAAATACTACTTTGACATCTCAGTATACAACATGCTTTCAGAATTTACTTTAAAGTTTGAAGCTGCATTAGTGAGAAAGGAAGCAAACTGTAGTGAAAACACCTATGCTGCAAAGTTTATAAACGTAAACAAATACAATCAAATTCAATTGGATGAGGTAATCGAATCAAGGATTACTGTATCAAAGCAAAGCTTGCCCGCACCAAATTATGAAGAAGGCGTATATACTTTCTTTTTTATCCCCCGAATGAGAACCAGAAGAATTAAAATATATTAAAATATGAATTTTGAGCTCTTGTTGTGATAAAGCAACAGGAGTTTTTTTGCGTTTGTGCCAAGATTGCAAAATCACAATTGGTCTTGTTATATCTGGGAAATAGTGGTGTATTCATGCCGTTATTTCTATGGTAAAATATCTGACAGGAGGGATTTATGAATTTTGCAGATATTAAGATTGAGAATAAAGTATTTTTAGCACCAATGGCGGGTGTAACGGACATGCCCTTCAGGATTCTTTGCAGGGAGCAAGGCTGTGGTCTTGTATATACGGAGATGGTTAGTGCAAAGGGTATGCATTATAACGATATAAAAAGTAAAGCCTTAACCAGAATAGCGGATGAGGAGAAGCCGGCAGCGGTGCAGATATTCGGCTCCGACCCGGAAATTTTGGCCGGAATAGCAAAGCAATTAGATGAATCGGATGCATGTCTGATTGATATAAATATGGGATGCCCTGCACCTAAAATAACAAAAAATGGTGAGGGGAGTGCACTTATGAAAAGGCCTGATCTAATCGGGCAAATTGTAAAGGCAGTATCATTAGCCTCAAGTAAACCTGTTACTGTGAAAATAAGAAAGGGTTGGGACGACAGCTCTATAAACGCGGTTGAGGTTGCAAAGATAGCAGAGGAGAACGGAGCCAAGGCAATCACCGTTCATGGCAGGACAAGGGAGCAATACTATAGCGGCAAGGCGGATTGGGAAATAATAAAGAAGGTAAAGGAAGCAGTCAGTATACCAGTCATCGGAAATGGAGATGTATTTGGGCCTAAGGAAGCTGAGAGGTTGATTCAGGAAACCAATTGTGATGCTATAATGGTTGGAAGGGGAGCCCAGGGTAACCCGTGGATTTTCAAAAAGATACTTCATTACTTTGAAACTGGTGATATTTTGCAAGATCCTACCCCGGAAGAAAAGATAAAAATGATAATAAGACATATGGAGATGCTTGTTGAGCTTAAAGGTATGCATATTGGTATTTGTGAGATGAGAAAACATATTTCCTGGTACATTAAGGGGCTGAGAAATGCCACCTATGTAAAAGAAAAGGTTTTCAGGCTAACATCAAAGGATGAAATAATAAGCTTACTAGAGGAATATATGGAAGGGGAAATATAAAAAGGAAAGCACAGTGCACAAAAATTACGCCAATTTGTGGTATCGTTAAATAATAATATTTTGAAGTATTGATTTTAAATTTGGCGAGTGGTAATATAATCTAAGTAGTATAATAAGAATGACTATATGATTCTGAGGAGTAGATGAAATGTTTAAGCTGCCCTTCTTTAAAAACAGCTTGGTTAGTATAGATATCGGGTTTAGGAATATAAAAGTAGTTGAAGTAGTAGTTGAAAAAAATAAAGAAATATTCATTAAGAATTACGGCATTGCTTCTACCCCAAGAGATTGTATTAAGAATGGAGCTATCAAGGACGTTTACAAGGTTACCAACGAGATAAAGAAGGTTATCAGCGAAAATGGGATAAAATCCAAGAATGCCAAAATTGTTATGTCCGGGACTAACATAATATCTCGTGTTTTTATGATAGATAAGGCTCCCGGTCAGGATATAGACGGAATAGTCCGTGAAGCAGTCAAGCAGAACATGCCTATAAATACTGATGAACATCAGATTGACTATAAGGTATTGCAGCAATTAAAAGAGAATGATAATACGAAGGTAAAGGTGTTTGTCACTGCTGTATCCAAAAGCATAATAAAAAGCTATATAGATATATTGCTGGAGCTTGGCCTCAAGCCTATGTCGGTAGATATACCTGCAAACAGTACTGCAAAGTTTTTTAACAGGGATATTAGAGTTATTGAAAGTGAATCCTGGTACAAAAAGCAGAAGCTTAACAAAACCAGTCAGGATACCTTTGCTGTGCTAGACTTTGGTTCCGAAACTACTATTGTAAATATTCTTAAGGATAGGGTTTTGGAATTTAACAAGGTAATTTTATCAGGAAGCAGCAACCTTGAAGGTATAGTTTCAGGCAATCTGGGAATGAGACTTGAAGAGGCTGAGAGATTGAAGAAGATGTATGGGATTGCAAAGCCCGATATAAATGCAAGCGAAACACAAATTAAAATTCAACATATTATGAAGGACAATATCGACAAGGTGATAAGACAAATCCACCAATGCTTTGATTTTTATGAGAAAAGATGTTACGGAACAAAGATAGGTAAGATTTATATCATCGGCGGTGGATCCCTGTTAAAGGGACTGAGAGAATATCTGGAGGACACATTGGATGTTCCGGTGTATCCAGTCGGTCTTTTGAGCATTGACGGTGTTAAGATAAACCATGGATTGGATGGAGATAGGTTAAACTTCCTCATTAACTCAGTTGGTATAACGTTATAAACCAAGAACTAAAGGGATTTTGCACCATGAGTTCTAGATATTTAAATAAGTGATATATAGTGCCTTTGCTGCATTGTATATCATTTTCTTTCATATAATGTAACACCTTTGTGGATTAATCTAGGATTAGTCTTATATAGGTGTTTTATTAATTTTTATTTAGGTACGATCAAAAAATAACTTCCGCTATAAATTTGGCTTATGTGTTGACTTACCTCGTCAACACCCGCTCAAAAGCTTAAGTAATTTTTTAATCATACCTTAATTAAGATCAGAAAAGGAGATTTGATTATGGCTGACAATGTAAATAGCGATGTTAAAGGAAAAACCCCTAGTGCCTCACAAATAGAAATGACGGAACTTGTTCTTCCTAATGATACAAACCTGCTGGGTAATCTGCTAGGTGGCAGGCTGATGCACTGGATGGATATAGCAGGTGCAATGGTTGCTACAAGGCATTCAAATAAAACAGTTGCAACAGTAGCATTGGATAGTCTGGATTTCAGACACCCTGTGAGAATGGGCGAACTGGTTATCCTTAAGGCTAAAATGACTTGGGCAGGAAAGACCTCCATGGAGGTAGCCATAAATGTATACGCAGAAAATATGAAAACAGGCAATGTTATCCTCACAAACAAAGCCTATCTGACTTTTGTAGCGTTGGGCACGGATTGCAAGCCTTCGGTGGTGCCTCCTCTCATTCCTGAAACCGATGATGAGAAGAAGGATTATATTGAAGCAGAACAAAGGAGAAATGAGAGGTTAAAGAAAAGAGCAAAAGAATAAGGGCATAAGTTATACTCGAATTTAATATTTATATTTATGATTATTAAATTCGGAGTTTGGAATGTCAAAAAAATCTTTTGTCAGCGGTGCAATAATATTAATGCTAGCTGGATTTATAGTAAAAATCTTCGGATTTGTTTACCGGATATATTTGTCAAATTTGATAGGTTCTGAAGGTATGGGGCTTTTCCAGCTGATATCCCCTGTGTACTCTTTGATTATACTTACTCTGACATCCGGAATATCCATAGCTGTTTCCAAAATGGTTGCGGAACAATTTGCAAGAAACAACCTTATAAACTTAAGGAGAATAACCTATTGTGCCTTTGTGATTTCACTGGGGGCAGGTTTATTTATCTCAGGCGGAATATATTTTTTTATGGACTTCATTGCCCGTGAGGTTTTAAAAGACAGCAGAACCCATCTTTCGTTGCTGATTTTAGTTCCATGCATACCTGTAATAGCCGCTTCCTCAGCACTGAAGGGCTATTACTACGGTATACAGCAGGTGGCACCCACAGCAGTATCGCAAATTTTTGAACAGGTAGTAAAAATAACTGTTGTCATGCTCCTTGCTTCAAGATTTATCGATGCAGGCCTTCAATACGCCTGTGCAATGGCAACATTAGGTATGGCCCTGGGGGAAATAGCCAACCTTTCGTTGTTGGTTCTTATTTACAAGTTCAGGAAGAAAACATTGCCCAAAATTGTATCAAAGAAAGGAATAATGCGAAAGAGAAAAATTATCAAAGAAATTGTAAAGACTGCAGTTCCTGTGTCTTTGAGCAGATTTATTACTTCGGTAATGGCAGCTTTCGAATTTATTCTCATTCCAAGAAGGCTTCTTGAAGGAGGACTGAATTACTCTGCCAGCATGATGGAATATGGAAAGCTTACAGGTATGGCGATGCCTCTCATTTCTTTTCCTTCGCTGGTCACATCATCCCTAGCAATAACCTTGGTTCCGGCAATATCTGAAGCTTTATCAATGAAGCAGCTGCGATCTGTTAATTATAGAGTATCAAAATCAATACAGTTAACGTTCATTCTAGGTTTCATATTCACTGCCATATTTCTTGCTTTTCCCAATGAGATAGGGGGCATCCTCTATAAAAGAGAAAAAGTAGGAAATCTCCTTTTCATTCTTGCATTCACCTGTATATTTGCATATCTACAGCAAACCCTTTTGGGAGTTCTAAACGGTATGGGCAAGCAAGCCGTATCATTAAGAAACTCTGTAATAGGCAGTGTAATAAGAATAGGATTTGTGTACTTTGCTATCCCGGCATACGGTATAAAGGGGTACGTGACTGGAATAATAATAAGCTCGGGATTTGTGTGCATTCTTAACCTGGCTACAGTAGTAAACACAACAGGTATGACGATAGACTTTCGCAACTGGATAATAAAACCGGGCTTCATTGGCTTAATAATGCTTTTTATAAGTAAGTATATATACAGCTTCTTCGGCATATTCACAAACAGCATAGCAATAAATACGGTTTTGGCGGTAGCAGCCAATGTTTTGATAGGCCTCTTTCTAATGACTGTAATAGGGGTATTGAAAAAGGATGAATTGCAAAGGCTTTACAAAGGGAAATCTAAAAGAAGATAGCTTCCAATATAAGAAATCAAATTAGTGTAAAAAACCTGGATATTCCTTGATTTTATGAGATAGTTTAAGCTAATGGCTTTTTTTCTCTGATAAAAGTCAAAGAAAGTCAAAAACAAATTTTGATAATGGTGCATATAATATGATATAAAATATATATAAGGTCAAAGAAAGTCAAAAACAATAAGAATATTTGGAGGTGCGATTTATGTTTGGATTAACACCATATTTTAGAAAGCAAAACGACATCATGAAGGGAAACAATATTTGGGATATTAACACGGTTTTTGAGGAGTTTTTTAAGGAACCTTTCTTTCAAAACAGCTTTATGGCTGCAAATGCAATAAAGGCTGACATACGGGAAAATGACAAAGAATATATAGTTGATGCTGAAATTCCTGGAGTAAACAAGGAAGACATAAAGCTTGAGCTAAGAAATGACACTCTGACAATATCCGTGGAGCATAAGGTGGATACAGAGGAGAAGTCGGAAAATTACTTAAGGCGTGAAAGAAAGTTAGGATCATTCTCAAGAAGCTTCTATGTGCAGAATGTAAAAAATGACATGGTAACGGCAAAGTATAACAACGGCATTTTGACAATAACCCTTCCAAAGGAAGAAGGGAAGGCGAAATCCAACAGAATTGATATACAATAGATTTCATGATTTTGATTAGCACTCGCTGCATTTACAAAATAGGGAGATTTCTGTAGGATTCGTTTTTTTGCTCCATAAGTCCTATGGTTTTACACAAGGTCTCAATTCCGTGATCTATATTTTCAACATAAACCGATGCAAAGCTCAGCCTTATACTATTAAGCTTTTGTGATGCATTGCTGCTATAAAATATTTTACCCGGAGCAAAAACGATGTCCTTCGATGCACATATATTAACAAGTGTATTTACCTGAAAGCCGGGAGGGAGGGTAAGCCAAATATTCAGCCCTCCTCCAGGCTTTTTATAGATTACCCCGGATGGAAGATGCTTGTCTAATGCATTTGTTGTTTTTATGTAACGCTCCTTGTAAATATTGTACATAAACTGGGAATGCTTGTCCCAGAAGCCTTTCCGTATGTATAGATCAAAAGCTCTTTGGATAAGGCCGGAAGTGGAAATATCGGTAGCGTGCTTGGCTTCGATAACATTGCCCAAAATGCCGGTGGGCACTATCATAAAGCCGAGGCGAAGTCCGGGCATGAATATTTTTGAATAGCTTTTAATGAATATTACTCTGTCGCTTTTATCCATAGATTTTAAAGGGAGGTATTTTCTATCCTGAAAATCTAGATCGCTTACATAATCATCTTCTATTATGTAGAGGTCGTATTTATCGGCGAGCTTAAGAAGCTGCTCTCTTTTATGGTTTGAGCAGGAATATCCTGTCGGGTTCTGAAATGAGGGTATTGTATATAAAAGTCGAGGCTTGTACTTCTTAATGGTATATTCAAGAACATTAAGGCTCATCCCGTCCTCGCAGAGCTCAATATCTGCAATTTGTGCTCCTCTGGATTTAAAAACAGCTATAGCTCCGGCGTAGGTGGGACTTTCGGTTATGATATAATCCCCTTGTCGAAGTAAAGCCTTTGAAATAATATCAATACCCTGCTGGGCACCGGAGATTATTTGAATATCATTGGGGTTGCATGTCACCATTGCTTTCCCGAGAACCCGGCAAATTGACTCCCTAATAGGGTAATAGCCCTGGCTGTCCTGATAGCCAAAGGCATTACCCTTATCCCTTTCAAGAACCTCGTTTAAAACAACCTTGAAATCGTCCACAGGGAAAAGATCTGGTGTAGGTGTGGCACTGGCAAAATTAATGCTGCTTTCCGTCAGGCTTACCTGCCCGTTATTTATTAAATATGCATATTCCTGTGTATAAACCTCATCTAAGACAAGGTTGTTTTGTAAATGATGGTTTTTAGCCGATACCAAATAAGAATTGGACACAAAGGTGCCACTTCCGGGTTTGGTATATACATACCCGCTATTTTCAAGCTCTTTAAAAGCAGTAACAACCGTTACTCTGTTGACCCCTAACTCCTTGGATAAATGCCTTATGGACGGGAGCTTGACATCATGTACAAGGGTTCCGCCAGATATCAGTTCTTTAAGCCTTTCAAAAAGCTGAACATATAATGGTATCGAGCTATCTTTCTCAAACTTTATCAATTCACTGATTTCAATCATATTACCGCCTAATTAACAAATGAAATTATAACTGCTATAATGCATACAAAAGACAGCAAAAGCATAATTCTTTGCTGGCTCTGGACTTTATTCAACAAAGTAACCTTGTCACTGAACATGGATGAAAGTTTGCGTTCGAGATCTTCCTTTTCCTGAGTCAGTGTTATAAATAAATTGCTGTTGTGCTCATTGGTTATCAGTGGAGATTCATTGTTTTTAAACTTGCTTTCCTTATAAGCATAAAGAAGCATCCTGGCAGCCGTCAAAGGGCCATCTTCAGTTATGTCTGCCACTTCATCGGCCAGGCACCGTCCCATAGCCGTAATTACAGGCGAATTCATCCCTGCAATTGCTTCAATTACGTTTAATTCGTCAAAGAGCCTTTTCTCCAAAGATCCGATACCTGTTATCATGATCGCATCATAATAGTTATTCTTGTCCATTGAATTTAAAAGCTCAGCTATATCGTCGGATTTATATGTATCTATATAATGCATCGAAACTTCAAAGAAGCCTGTGCTTTTGAGGCAATTTGTAACTTCTGTCGATGCAGTGCTGTCCTTTGAGGATATAATCATAAGCTTGAAAAAGTCTATGTTTTGAAACACAAAATCCTTTTTTTGTTTGTGCAGAAATCCTTTCTCGTTTAATGCAGATAAAATAGCTTCCCTTTTACTGTCACTTACATCTGATTCAATAATTTTTGATGCCTTAAACTCAATAAAGTTAAACTGGTTTTCTACATTGTTGTCGTAAATGTTAAACATGCCGAATAGATTAATTTTATTTCCTGGCTCTATTCCCGAATGATAACCTGATTTTTTCGGTAAAAATACATTCATAACGCTTCCTTCATCGCTCTGTATCTTGAAGCTGGTACCGTATTTATGCCTTTCTACATCCGAACAGATAGTTCCTTCCAGATAATAGTTCTTTTTTATGACATCATTCTTGAAAAACGAGCCTTTCAGGTTTTGCATGAACAAGTTGCGGAACTCATCGATTGATATCTTTTCAGCCTCCGCATTAATTTTACCAGGTTCTTTAACCGCCATCTACATTCCCCCGTTACTAAGGCATGAATGAAAAATTACTTACGCTTTTGAGCGGGTGTTGACGAGTTAAGTCAACGCATGAGCGAAATTTATAGCGGAAGTTATTTTTCGTGCATGACTAAATATTAATACTTTATAAACTATAAATAAACATTTTATAAACTCTCTATATTCATTCTACCACATATAAAAATCAATTAGAACTATTTTGTTAACAAAGATATAATTAAAAAATTGCTTCCGCATGGCACAAAAGATTAATCGCTTTTAATATGGCATTATAAATTTATTAGTGATATAATTAATTTTCGTAAAAAAGCAAATAGAGGGGTGCAAGGATAATGGATCAACCAACTAATGGACAGGCTAATTATAAAATAGACAGAAAAGCATTTAGCAGAACCATCCCGGAAATAATTACAGAGGTTTTAAAACTTGTAAGAGGTTTTTTTATTAGAATAAAATTAACTGAGTGTGGATCGCTTCTTAGAGCAGGCAGAGGCATAAGCATAATTAAAAAGAATGCAGCCATAAAGTTGGGAAGAAAGGTCCAGCTTTATAAAGGGGTAAAGCTAAGTGCATTCGGAAATGAAAATTTCTCCGAAATAATAATCGGAAATAACACCTCAATCGGGGACAGGACTGAAATACACGCGGGTAGCAAGGTAGAGATAGGAAACGGGTGCAATATATCCTGGGATGTCTGCATAATGGACAGGGATTACCATAAATTTAACAGTCCTACCGAGGAAATAAAACCAATAAAGATAGGCAATGATGTTTGGATTGGCTGTAATGTGCTTGTTTTAAAGGGGGTAACAATTGGTGACGGTGCCGTCATAGCTGCCGGAAGCGTTGTTACAAAGGATGTTGCACCAAAAACGCTGGTAGGAGGAAACCCTGCCAGGGTTATTAAGGAAAACATTTATTGGATACCCTAAATCTATATTACTTTAATTGAAAGGTCACAAGATGAAAAGCGTAGCAAAATCTATAGGCATTGTTACAATTTTAATGCTGTTTTCAAGAGTTTTATCTTTAATAAGCAGCAGCTTTTATGCAGCAAAGTTCGGAAGAACCATTGAAATGGAGATTTACTCCTATTCATTGCAGATTCCGCTTATAATATTTACCAGCCTTGGCACTGCCTTGGCTACGGTTGTAATCCCTATATTTGCAGGCCATATTACTACAGGTGAAAAGGAAAGGGCACACAGGTTTGCCGATAAAATTATTACTATTACAGTAGTGCTTACAATTGTGTTTTCGGCATTATGCATACTGGCCACTCCGCTGATAACCTATCTGACGCCCAAATTCAGGGTCCAGGATTATGGATTGACTGTGTTTGCACTAAGGGTGATGTTCCCCATCATGATTTTTTATGCACTTAATTATGTTTTTCAAGGGATTTTACAGTCTTATGGAAGGTTTAGCATGCCTGCACTGGTAAGTATACCAAGCAGCTTGATTGTTATAATATATTCATTGTTTTTGAGCAATGTGTTTGGGGTAAAGGGACTTATCGTGGCTACATTTATAGGGCTTACAACTCAGGCACTTATTCTGATCCCTCCCATGTACAAAACCGAATACAGGTACAGGCCGTCACTTGTCATAAGGGACCCGGATATTTTAACAGCTGCAAAACTGGTACCGCCGGTACTACTGGGGACATCTGCATACTCAATAAACATGCTTTTCAATAACGTATTTTGCAGCAGGTTTGAGGATAATACCGTTTTCATGATGAATTGGGTGCAGAATTTGGTTTTGTACGCGGTACTTGCCTTTGTGTTTTCGGTGACGGCAGTAATATTTCCAAGGCTTTCAATGTATGCTGCCCAAAATGACATGGCTGAATTTAAGGCAAGCATTGTAAAGATTTTAAGCTCGGTAGCTTTTATACTGATCCCATGTACTGCAGGATTTATAGCGGTTCGCTATCAGCTTATCGAACTGCTTATCAAATGGGGCAAAATAAACCAGAATGATGTTAATTTTGCTGCTGTTCTGATGGCACTATACTGCATAGGTATTGTAGGGTTTGGAGTAAAGGAAGTATTGGATAGAGCCTTTTATTCCTTAAAGGATACCAAAAGGCCTGCAATAAACGGCGTGGTTATGATGATTATAAATATTTCACTAAGCCTTATATTGGCTCGTTTTATAGGCGTTTACGGAATACCGCTGGCTTATTCCATATCATCATTAACCGGGGCATTGATTCTTGTTATACTCATCAGAAGAAAAATCGGCGATCTGAACTTGAAAGGCCTTGGAATAAATGTTATAAAGTATACTGGGGCCAGCATTGTAATGTTCATATTGGTCGTAGGTTCCGGCATGCTGCTTGAGAATGTATCCTTCGGGGTATTTTTGGTGGACAGAAGCATCAAACTCATTATTCCTGTATTATTGGGAGCAGTGAGCTACTTCTTTATAACTTATTTTATTAAGGTGGATGAGTCAAAGGAAATGCTAAAGAGGGTAATGTCCAAAATTCCCTTTAGAAAACCCGCTCAATGATGAAAAAGGCTTTACTGCATTAAAAGTGTTAAACGTAATAGATTTATAGCTTTTAATATAATTGTTGGAGGTAACAATGAAAAAACTTAGTTATTATATTTGTCTCATACTTTATTACGCCGTCGCACGGCATTTGCCCGGCTCGGACTTGCCCTACGGCTTTGGTACAAAGAGAATCAGAAGGTTTTTGTGCAGGAGAATTTTTTACAAGTCAGGTAAGAACATTAATGTTGAACATGGAGCATTTTTTGGCTCGGGCAGGGATATTGAAATTGGAGAAAATACCGGATTAGGCATAAATTGCAGGATTGCAGGACCATTAAAAATAGGTAATGATGTTATGATGGGGCCTGATGTTATGATATTTACCCAGAATCACGAGAACAGTCGTCTGGACATTCCCATGAACCTTCAAACAGCACCTAAAAAGCCTGTTGTCATAGAGGATGATGTATGGATAGCAGCAAGGGTTATAATTCTCCCGGGTATTACTGTTCACAAGGGGGCTATTTTAGGTGCAGGAGCCGTGGTGACTAAAGATGTTCCCGAATACGCAGTGGTAGGCGGTAATCCGGCTAAGATTATAAAATACAGAAATGGAAACCAAACACAGAATATAAACCAAATACAAAACGAAAACGCAGGTGATAAAAATGATTAAGGTTCTATACTTGATAAACCATGCCGGAAAAGCAGGTACCGAAAGATATGTACAATCCCTTGTTGAAAAGCTCAATGGTAAAGAGGTAAAAGCTTATCTTGCATACAATGAGGAAGGGCTTTTGGTTGAAAAGCTCTCAGAGCTTGGGGTCACCTCCCATAGGATTGCAATGAAAAATCCTTTTGACATAAGGGCTGCTTATAATTTAAGCAAATTGTGCAAAAAGCTTAAAATTGACCTCATTCATACCCAGTATTTAAGAGAAAACTACATTGCCATGTGGTCAAGACTATTTAACCCTAAAACCAAAGTCATGTATACAAACCATTTTATATTGGAAAACAACGCGGTATTAAGGTTTTTCAACAGGGTTTTGACTCCTCTTGAGGCAAACATAGCTGCGGTATGCAACAAGGGCAAGGAAATGATGATAAGTAACGGTGTTAACGGCAAAAAAATAAAGGTTATTTTTAACGGTGTTGACCCTAAGGCATGGGGAGGTCCTGTAGAGTCAACAATGAGGCAGGAGCTTAATATTGACAGCGATACCTTCGTAATGCTCTGTGCGTCAAGGTTTGCCTATGATAAGGGGCATGAATTCCTTATAAATTCCATAGCCGAACTAAAAAAAATGACTGACAAAAAATTTGTAATGGTGCTTGCAAATGATGGGCCTTTCTTTGAAGAAAGAAAAAAACAGGCATTGAATTTGGGACTGGAAAAGGATATTATATTTACAGGATTTAGAAAAGACATTAAAAATCTTATTTACGGTAGCGACCTATATATAAATTCTTCAGCCCATGAGGCGTTAAGCTTTGCTATACTGGAGGTTTTGGCCTGCGGCCTACCAATAATTGCAACCGATATGGGAGGAAACGGGGATATAATAAACAATGAGACAAGCTGCGGTATCCTTGTAAAGTATGATGATGCAAGGGGCCTTGCTCAGGCGGTTACAAGAGTCATGAACGATGAAAAACTGCAAAAAACTTTGCGGGAAAATGCATTAAAGGCAATCAGGGAAAAATTTAATCTTGATAAGATGGTTATGGAAACATATAATTTATACAGGGAAAGCTTGAAAAGTGAGTAATAGGATAAAATCGAGCAGTAGGATTAAAGTTAAGCAGTAAGAATAAAAGTACAGAAAATATGTTTTATGGAGGAAGTGTTGAAATGATATTGGATGGTAAGGGAAAGCTTTTCGGAAAGATCAGCATTGTTGACGTTTTGATTGTTTTGGTTGTTTTAGGTGCAATTGCAGGTGTAGGGTACAAGCTTACCAGATCCCAGATAGGGGTCGGAGGTGCATTTACCAAGCCGGATAAGATTGAGATAAGTTTCTACTCTGATGAAGTTCCTGAATTTGTTGCTAAAGCAATAAGTAATGGAGATCTGGCAAAAGACTTTGACAGGAATGTTGTCTATGGAAAGGTTACAAAAGTAGAGGTTGGCAATTCTGTAAGCTGGGCCTCTAATGAAAAGGGGCAATTGGTACCATCAACCAAAAAGGGCTATTCATCAATTAAAGTAACTGTTGAGGGAGAAGGAATATATAGGGATGGCAAGTCTTCTTCGGGAGTAGTCTTTGGGAGTGCGGATTATTATACCGGAAGGACTACTATCCTGCTTGCAGGAAATGCTACTTTTCAGTGCAGGATATATGATATAAAGAAAAAGGGGTAATGCTTCTTGATTAATATATTAAAAAACAGCTTGATAATAGGCTTTATTATTACCCTCGTACAAAAGTTTCAGGCTGCCTATAAGGAGAGCCTGATTGCAAGAGTTGCAGCCTATTTGTCTTCTAAGTTTAAAATATTGTCTGCCAACAGCAGCATATTAAATTTTATAAAGAGAAGAGATTTTTATTCAAGGGTATTGGAGTACAGCTTTTTTGTCAGTGTATTGGATAAAGCCTTGAACATTATTCCAAGATTTTTAAACACCTATTACACAAAATACGGTCATATATTTGCAGAGAGCCTTATTGTAAGATCTGCTGTAAATATACTTCGCAGGATAGAGATTGTTATAGCATTAAGCATTGTATATATTATTTCAGTTCCTGATGAGAAGTGGTACAATATATACACCACAGTCATCGTACTGGCACTTGGAGCAATGTTTTTTGTAAAAACAATATTTCACAGGTTTGAAAGTTTTAATGTTAAAGGACTTGATTTTGCCCTACTTCTGTTTATGCTGTGTGTGATTTTATCAGTGGGCAATTCATTCTTCCCGATGGACAGCATGAGGTTTCTCCTGTTTTTTCTTACATGCTTTTTGCTGGTCATAGTCATAGTAAGCTCTATAAATACCGAAAGGTCCATAAACAGCTTTATAGAGATAATGTTGTGGGGAGTCACATTTACAGGCCTTTTCGGTATATACCAGGCTAAAATAGTGGGAATACCGGTTAATCCCGCCTTTATAGATCTTGTGACAAACTCCGATGCAAAGGGGCGAGTTTTTTCTACTGTGGGAAATCCCAACAACTACGCCGAGTTGCTGCTTATGACAATACCTTTTTATTTTGCAGTAGTTTTAAATTCAAAGAATGTATTTAAAAAGATACTTTACTCATTATTGGCAGTTCCACCTCTCATATCCCTCGTCTGGACAGGCACACGTGCAGCGTGGCTATGTTTTGCTGGATCGGTGCTGATATTTGTATTCTTTAAAAACAAAAAGCTGCTGCCGCTGGTTATACTTGCAGGGATAGCGTTTATACCCTTTATGCCGCAAAGTATATACAGAAGACTCATGTCATTGACTCAAGCAGATACATCGGCTATGTACAGGATAAAGATATACCAGACCATTATGCCCATGTTCACTGAGTACTGGAAGGCAGGAATAGGATTAGGAACAGATGTATTTATGGGAATCTGTAAAAACTATTATCAATACACTGCCAAGGTTCCGCCCCATGCCCACAATTTATATATACAGATATGGATTGAAATGGGTATTATGGGCATAGCAACTTTTGTGTGGTTTATTGGGAGGCTTGTTAAAAAGTGCATATTAAACTTGTCAAATAAGGCAGAAGCAAACATAAACAATATTCTTATTGCAGGAATATGTTCTATTGTTAGCGTCCTTGTAATGGCACTGGCTGAGTATATATGGTATTATCCAAGAGTAATGTTGATTTTCTGGGTAATTGTGGCATTAGTTTTAGCTGCGTTGAGTATTACAATGAGGAAAAGAGAAGGAATAAGCAATAAAGCCTAGAAGGTTTTCAGGATATTTAAAAGTGATCAATATAATGAGTAATATATAATGAGTAATATATAATGGTTAATAATAATTAATATATAAAAGGAATAAGTAAAATACGACTTCCCTTAATAATGGGCTTAAGCTCGGGAAGTTCTATTTTACTTATTTGTTAATATGTAGGAAATTGTGGAGGGTTTTATATGAAGGTTGCAACTCCGGAGCAAATTGGAAGAATGGATGATGAAACCATAAACAAAATAGGTATACCGGGAATTGTTCTCATGGAAAATGCTGCACTTAAGGTGGTAGAGGAGACCACAAGAAGTATCGGTGCCATGGAAGGAAAAAAGGTTATTGTCTTGGCGGGTAAGGGGAATAACGGTGGAGATGCTTATGCTGTTGCAAGGCATTTAAATAATCTAGGGGCCTACGTATCTGTATATATTACCTCGAAAAAATCCGAAGTTAAAAGTGATGCACAAATAAACTTAAAAATCATTGAAAACATGAATATAAAGACTGTTGAAGTCGTCGATAAAAATATACTTTCGGAAATTAAAAGGGAACTGGAATGCTGTGATGCCGTTATAGACGGGATTTTTGGAACAGGTTTTAAAGGGCAAGTGACAGGCATCATTGAGGAAATAGTAAAACTTGTAAATGACTCTTCAAAATATGTTGTATCGATAGATATTCCCTCTGGGGTAAACGGTGAAACGGGAAAAGTCCTTGGAAAGTCCATAAAGGCTCATAAAACCGTAACATTTACATTTCCAAAGACCGGACTTTTAATTAGTCCCGGGTGTGAACATACGGGTGAGCTTGTAATCGCCGACATCGGTATACCCAAGTCAATATGTGATGCTGTAAATATGAAAACAACTCTTATAGATAAAGAGCATGTGTCCGATATAATACCAAAAAGAATAAAGGAAAGTAGTAAGGGTAATTATGGGAGGGTCCTCATTATAAGCGGTTCAACGGGAATGACAGGCTCAGGCTGCCTTTGTGCAAAGGCAGCTTTAAGGTCGGGTGCAGGGCTTGTGTATCTTGGGGTTCCGGCTGTATTGGGTAATATTTACAGTGCTCAGTTGGTGGAGCCCATTGTTATACCATTTGAGGATAAGGGTAAAGAGCACTTTTCCAAAGAATCCGCTAAAGATATATTAAAACAAATGGAAAAAATGAATGTGGCGGCAATTGGTCCGGGTATTTCATGTCGGCAGGACATTATTGAACTAGTACAAGAGATACTTGTAAATGCAAGTGTTCCCATTGTGCTTGATGCAGATGCTTTGAACGCCGTCTCAAAGGATGCAGCAATATTGAAAAAGGCAAAGGTGCCCGTGGTAGTTACGCCTCACCCGGGAGAAATGGCCAGGCTTATGGGAATGAGCATTTCGGATATTCAGAATGACCGAATAAAACATGCCGGGGATTTTTCCGCCCAGTATAATGTTATAACGGTATTAAAGGGCTCAAAAACCATTATTGCTGCTCCTGGCGGGAGAATTTATATAAATCCCACAGGAAATCCTGGGATGTCAACTGCAGGTACAGGTGATGTGCTGACAGGAATAATAGCAGGATTTATAGGCCAGGGCTTTACGCCTGAGGACTCTGCAGTTGCCGGGGTTTTTCTCCACGGTTTGGCAGGGGATATGGCTGCACATAAGAAGGGCCAATATGGGATTATAGCAGGTGACTTGATCGAAGAACTGCCTTATGCAATACACCAATATATATAAAAGAAGGGGTAAAAATGGAGCAGAAATTTAACAGGGCATGGGCCGAAGTTGATCTTGATGCTATTGCCCACAATTTAAGGGAAATAAGAAGAATAACAAATAAAAAATCGGAAATAATGGGAGTAGTAAAGGCAGATGCATATGGACATGGTGTTATGGAAGTGGTGAGAACCATTTTGGAAAACGGGGCTACATGTCTTGCCGTGTCAATGCTTGATGAGGCCATACAGCTTAGAAAAAACAATATTGATGTGCCCATATTGATTTTAAGCTATACAGATCCTATAAGAGCTGCCGATATAATAAAATATAATGTTACTCAGGCAGTTTTCAGCCATGATCTTGCAAGAGCATTGTCTGAAGAAGCTGTGAGGCAGAAAAGGAATGTAAAAATCCATATTAAAATAGACACCGGTATGACCAGGGTAGGCTTTATGCCCGGGTACAGTGCTGTAAAAAATGTATTGGAAATAAGCAAGCTTCCAAGAATTGTTGTCGAGGGTCTTTTTACACATTTTGCTTCAGCGGACGAGAAGGACAAAAGCTACACAGAGATGCAGTTTGAAAGGTTCATGGGGATCTGCAGCGAGCTTAACAGGATAGGTGTGTATATACCTGTGAAGCATGTTGCCAACAGTGCAGCCATTATTGAATTTCCCAGCATGCACCTAAATCTTGTGAGGCCGGGCATTATCCAATACGGAATGTATCCGTCCAATGAGGTTGATGCAAAAAAAATCGACCTAAAATCTGCTATGACTTTGAAAGCAAATGTAATACTTGTGAAGGAAGTTGAGAATAATACATGTATAAGTTATGGCAGAACATTTAAGACTTCCAGGGTAAGTAAAATTGCAACAATACCTATAGGATATGCTGATGGTTATACCAGACTTATGAGTAACAAGGGAAAGGTTTTGATAAATGGAGAGTTTGCTCCTGTAGTTGGGCGTGTGTGCATGGATCAGTGTCTCGTAGATGTCACCGATCTTGCAAGTGAAGTATCTGTCGGTGATGAAGTGGTTTTGTTCGGAAAACAGGGAAGTAATGAAATCTCCGTAGAAGAAATTGCTTCAATCATCGGAACTATTAACTATGAAGTTGTATGTATAATAGGGAAAAGAATACCAAGAGTTTATTTGAAGGGAGGTAAAATCCAAAAGGTATTGAACTATCTGATTTAAGGCATGAATGAAAACTAATAAGTTATATGATTAATCATAACTCATTAGGAATATAATAAATAAAAAATGAATAATTGAAGAAAAAACAGTTCGATTTTATGGGGGGATTTTTCCTTAAAGCTTAATTGCCAATAATTACAGTGTACTTATGACAGGAGTAATATTATTTTAATTTGACCCATGAATATTAGGGATTATATAATGATATATATAATATGAATATCAAAATATATTATGATCGGTTTTGGAATAATCATTATTAATTCATTAGAAATATCCTTTCTATTTATGGCTTTCAACAGTACATACCCGCTGCATTGCAGCATAGCTTCAAAAGCTGTTAGTTCCGTAAGTCATTTTAAGATAGGAACCCGAATATAAGAATGGGGGGTTATTTTTGTCAGATTTAAAAAAAATATTGGTGAGTCTTCCTGATAATTTATTAAAAGAGGTTGATGAAATTATTGCTGTTGAGAAAATAAACAGAAGTGAATTTGTCAGGAAAGCGATGAAGCTTTATATAAGAGAGAAAAGAAGAATCGAAATGAGGGATAAAATGAAAAAAGGCTACCAGGAGATGGCGGAGATTAATGCTAGACTGGCAGAAATGTGTTTTGATGCGGACAATGAGCAGCAGCAAAAATATGAGGAAAGTCTCGGGGAGTTGGAAATATAGTGGTAATAAAGCGTGGAGATATTTTTTATGCCGATTTGAGTCCTGTTATAGGGTCTGAACAAGGAGGCGTAAGGCCTGTTTTGATTGTTCAGAATGACATTGGCAATAAGTATAGCCCTACAGTAATAGCAGCAGCCATTACATCCCAGATTAACAAGGCAAAGCTTCCTACCCATATAGAAATTGGAGCTATGGAATATGGCCTTGCCAAGGATTCGGTTATACTTTTAGAGCAGATCAGGACAATTGATAAAATGAGGATTCGAGAAAAGATAGGTCGTTTGGATGAAGAGTTGATGGATAAAGTAAACGATGCCATCAGTATTAGTTTTGGATTAACAGATATATGATATTCTAGGGGGTACAAATGATGAAGAGATCAAAAATATTTAAATATAAATATCCTATATTGTTGTTTATTATAATGACAAGTTTTTTTACTGTACATATTGTAAAGGCAGTTACTGCCGTTTCACCTGAGCCCGGTACCGAAAACGATCCTGTGGTTTCACAAAGCTATGTGGATCAGAAGGTTGGTGAAATTGCTGCAAAGCTAGAAACTGCAAATACAACAATAAGTGATTTGACAAAAAAGCTTACTGAAGCCAGTGATAAAATAACAAAGCTCACAGCGTCAAATGATGCTATGAGCAAGCAGTTAAAAGAGGTTGACCCGGAATCCTTCAAATTTCAGCCATTAGAGCTTAAAGCGGGTCAGAAGCTTATAGCAGGGGCAAGCACAGAAATTATTTTAAGATCCGGAAGTGCTAAGGCAATATCAGGCACATATGGAGGGCTTTCGGATATAACAGCTGCAAAGAGTGCGGATTTAACTACAGGTGCTCCTATTGCACTCAACCATTTGCTTCTTGTTTCAAGGGATGATGGAAGAGGAATAACCGCAGTTACAGGTTGTTGGCTAATTGTCAAGGGAACATATAAAATAGCCGACAAGTAAAATTGTGGTACAGGTTGTTAACGATTTATATGGTGGACCAGGCCTATATCGGATTTGGAGGGGAAATATGAAGGATAAGATTGTAAGAATCGGCATATTTCTTGTTTGTTTGTTGTTCATATATCAATTTGCAGTAAAGCCCCTTATTAAAAAGGATGGTGATATTAAAGAGGCAAGCAGCGATCTTGGTTGGGCAAAGAATGACATAATAAAAGAAAAAGACAAATATGATGTGATCGTTTATGGAGAAGAGCCAGAGGGATTGGCGGCTTCTTTGGCAGCGGCCAGATCAGGAGCTAAAACGCTGCTTGTGGCTTCAGGCAGCGATCTAGGGGGACTGCCTTGCAGTTCCCTTGATTTTAATTTTGAGATTTTAAAGGGGGTAAATAATGAAGCCTTAGGCGGTAAAATCTTTAAAGAAATAGCCTCTCAGTTGGGTACAACTATTTCTTCTCAAAAATATAAAAGTGTAATGAAAAGCCTCGTTGAAGAGGAGAAAGATCTTCAAGTGGTTTACGGTGGTGTTTTGGTATCCGCAACCATAGATAATGAATCATTATACGGAATAAACCTCGTTGTGGATAAAAAGGAGACAAGCTATTATGCAAAAAGATTTATTGATGCTTCAAAGAACGGCGATCTTCTTTTTAAGTGCAATGTTCCTTTTACTAAAGGTGCAGACGATCTAAATCTAAAAAATATATACAGGCCTGTGGGTATAAACTTTGAGGTTGCCAATGTGAAATGGACGGATGTGGAAGAGTTGCTGGGTCAAAATAAAATTGCAAGGCTTAAGGATGTACTGTCCCAATACCAGCCTATACACCCTGAGTTCAAATTGGGTAAAGTTGGATTTTTTGACGAGGGAGATCAGAAGGTTATAGTTCAAGGAATTGAAGCCTTTGACATAGATGTTTCAGACCATAAGGCTGTTGAGAAAGCATATGTTAAAGCGGTGGAAGAAACAAAAAACTTCGCAGGCTTTCTAAAAGACAGGCTTATTCCCTTCCAGAATTCAGTTTATGAAAGTACCGCAGACAAGTTTATTATAAATGACTACAGGCATTTTAAGGGTGAACATGTATTAAGCATAAATGAAGCCCTTGAAAACACCGATTTTATAGACAAGATTGCAGTTGTATCAAATTCTATTGTTGCCTACTCGCAGGGAGACTCCAAAGAAAAATATGTGATTGGAAAGCCTGCCTTGTTTTCCATACCTTTAGGATGTACAATACCTAAAGATATTGACAACTTATATATGGTTGGGGACAAAATATCATACTCTTCACTTGTTTCAAGCGGTACAACGGGCTATAGTACTAGTATGACAGTTGGGGAATCGGCTGGCGTGGCTGCTGTCTACTCAATTGTAAAAAATCAAAGACCGCGGGAGTTTTTAAATAAAGGGTCAAAGGTTGAGAACATGAACGAGTTAAACAAGCTGCTTATAAAGCTGGGGGCGTATCTTCCAAATTTTAAGATAAAAAATCCCAATGTAGACAGCTGGGTTTATCCCTCTATCAGGCAGCTGAACACTTTGGGCATCATATCGAGTGGAAACAACAATGACTACAAACTTGACAAGGAAGCAACACAAAAGGAATTTGCTGCTCTTCTGTTAAACGGTGTGGCAAGGCTTGCACCTGAAAAGTACTCCCTTGAGCTTGATGAACGATTGAGACCATACTTTACGGATAAAGGCCTTACACTGGATAAAGCAGCAGAAATTCTCCTTGCCATGAACGGGCAATCATCTCATACCCTAGAAGCATATATCAAAGCCTGTACAAAAGGTCTTATCAATGACGCCATGGCTCTAAGGCTGAGGGATAAGAAAATCCTAACACTAAATCATGTTTATGAGCTTAGTGCATATAATATTTCACTATACACTGGTAAAGATTTTCCTCAAAAATAGCAAAATTATATTCACAAAAATAAAATCCTGTGGTACAATATAAATTAATAAAGGTAAGTTACATAATGATTTTGTTCTTTCTATATCGCATAATATGATATATTGAAGTAAGTAATAAGCAGTAGTTGATTCCTTTCATTATGCAGTATCTCAGATAGTTTCTTTATTTCCTTATTTCAATTGTTTACTCAATTAAATTAATTAAATTAAAAATGTTTGAATAGTTATATACAGTAATAGTTAACTGTATTTTATATCTATTCAATTCATATAAATTTTTTTGGGCTTGGAAATAAATTGTTTTACAGTTTTGATTTAGTAGACATTATTACGGAATGTGTACAAATCTAAAAATGTGGAATAATAATTACCAAATCCATAGAGGACCTGTACAAGTTGATTCTCATCGTCTGGAGGTGAGCTGCGAGAAAAAACTTTTTTACAGGGCAGCGTTTATAAATATAGAGATAAGTTTATATGTGCATTTAGCTACTTGCCAAATGTGTAATAATTTGTAATTATTAATTATATAAAAGTGTTATCGATCACTTTTAAATTTAGAAAGAAGTAATGAGAATAGGGGAGTTCTAATATGGGAAATGAAGAATTGAATTTAATGCTCGAAAAGCTTACCAAGCTTAGGGATCAATTAGTTAAGTTGAATGAAAAAACTGGTGCTCTTGATAGAGCTAGGGGTATGAGAGAAGAGATACTAAAAGTGGGTTGGAAGGGTATCATGGAAAAATACCACCCGGATGTAAATACTGGAGACCCTGCTGCAAATGAGTTGTTTAAAATGTACAAGTTTGTTTATGAGGACATGAAGAAAAAAATGATGGATATGTAAGCGTGTTGGATATCTTTATCATAGGTTTCGAAGTTCTAAAAAGAGCTGCTTCAAGTTATAAAACTTTTAGCAGCTTTTTTATGTCTAGGAAATAGTAGTATATGCTACACCACTATTATACTGTTTTACTTTTCTTTGAAGAAAGTCGAACCTGCAATACTTTCATAATAAACCTCGGTAAATCCATCATCCGCTTATACCTCCAAGGCTCCTTGCAAAGCCTGTAAAACCATTCAAGACCATACTTTTGGAAGAACTCAGGTGCCCTTTTTACATTGCCTGACAGTATATCAAGGCTACCTCCCACTCCAATGCAAACCTTAGCATTCAGGAGGCGTTTGTGCTCATGAATCCATATTTCCTGTTTGGGGGCACCAAGGGCTACAAGCAGGATGTCTGCTTTGGACGAATTAATCTGATCAATAATCTCTTTTTCCTCAGAGCTACTAAAATAACCGCTCCGCACGCCTACAACCTCAATATTCTTATAATTGGCTAAAAGGTATTTTTCTGCTTCCTCAGCTATGCCCGGCTTACCTCCAAAGAGAAAGAACCTCATTTTGATATTTTCTGCTTCGGCAAATAGATTTTTTATGAGATCAAAGCCTGCAACCCTTTCGGGAAGGCCAAGCCCTAATATTTTTGATGCCAACACCACTCCTGCACCATCTGCAACAAGTAAATCGGCTTGACACAGAATATCTTTAAGATATGGGTTCCTGTGGGCCTCCATCATTATTTCCGCATTGGGTGTATACACGGCATGAAGTTTATTCTGAGATAAGAATGCCGTTACAGTGTTGACGGATTGTCTCATATTAAGTTTATCAACAGGTACACCTAAAATGTCTACAGTATTTCTCATAAAAAACACTTACTCCTATATATAAATTATTGTGCCATCCTTATACAGATACCGAACTATAAAAGATCTATGGCTATTTTAGCATTTTCAATGGCCTTTTCCTTAAGAGAATCCGATATTCCGGCCAATTGCCTGCTGATATTTGATTTGTCCTTCAGCACCTTTTCAATTAATGCTATGAGATTGTCGTAGTCAAGGTCCTTCACATGTCCTGCAGAAGGCTGGTTTATTGATTTAAGGAAGCCTTCAACCTTCGGTTCATAAATGAGGCCTACTACGGGGATCGCCTGGCAGGCAGCAAAGATAAGTGCATGGAGCCTCATGCCCACAAGAATATCCATTCTGCTGATTATACCTATTGTTTCGGGAACCGAGTATTTATTTTTAATTATATAAGCATTTCCGCTCATTTTAGAAGCTATTCTTTCACATATGGCAAGATCTGAAGGGTAATGCATCGGTATAAAAACAGGCTTTAACCCATGGGTCTTTAATACATAATCTGCAGCATCTGCTACAACCCGCTCATACCTATCCAGGTTATGCCACTTCCTTATGGAAAAACCAATGAATGGACCCTCCCCATCAATTCCTTCATTAAGAAGAATTTTGTCTATCTCCTCTGAGGGTGAAGGTTCAATAGTGGTAGCGGGATCTGCTGTTATCAAAACTTTTGGAGTGGTTATAAGTAGATTGTCAATTTCCTGCTTTGAAGGACAGTTTTCCCTCAAGGTTATTACATCGGCGTTATTTAAAACGTATTTTGTAATTTTTCTGTTAATACGCCTATTTATGGGGCCAATTCCGTTTGCATACAGCATAACCTTCATATGCCTTTTTTTTGCCAACCAGATCATTAACAGGTAATAAATAAGAGATCTGGTGCTTGTGTTGTCCTGTATAAGATTACCGCCGCCATTGATAAAAAGCTTACCGCGCTTCATTGACCTTAAAATGCTTATAAGGTTGAAGCGAAACACAGAGTCTACATTGTATAAGCCTTTTGTTTCGTGGGGCTCTCTGGATAAAACCATAATTTTGGCGTCCTTTTTATGTTGACGCAAGTTTTTGGTGATGGCCATAAGCATGGCATCATCCCCGATGTTTTTGAAACCGTAATATCCTGATATTATTATATCAGGGTCAGAGTGGCTTTCTAAGGACTTGGCCTGCAATACAGATTCATATATATCCAGTTGAGTTTTGCACATGTTTTTAAGGGAGAACTTTTCGCTGGCCTTTAGATAGATCCGATTGCCCATGTCTTCCCTCAGCTCCCTATCATTAACAAGCTTCAGAAGGTACTGGGACAGTTTTACATGGTCTCCAGGATTAAAGAGAAATCCATTTACACCATGATCAATAAGGTCGGGCAGACCTCCAACATTGCTGCTTACGGTAGCTTTCTTTACTCTTGTACCTTCAAGAATAGAGTATGGAAAGCTTTCGCTTATGGATGTCAATACATTTATATCAATATTACTCATGAACTCGTATGGATCGTTTACAAAACCCAAAAAGAGTACATTATCCGATAGTCCCATTGAGCTTACTTTTGCTTCAAGGGATTTTTTTTCTTCACCCTCACCGCCTATAAGAAACTTGACATTAGGATTATTCTTAATTACTTCTTTGGCAGCGTTGATGAATACAGTAAGTCCTTTAACGGGAGTCAATCTTACAAGTATACCTACAAGTATATCGCTTGAATCAATGTTAAGATTATATTTCTTTGCAAACTTGTCTTTAGAGTAAGTTCCTATATCATGATCAAAATCTATTCCATTATAAACTGTGAAGATTTTATTGGGTAAAAATCTCCTGTTTACAAGCATGTCTTTAAAATTCTTAGAGACGGCAACATAATAGTCAATAAACCTTAGGGCTATAGTATTGATTATTCCGAAGGTGACCCTCTTTATGAAGCTCTGGAGATAATCCAGCCTGTAATCACTGTGCACTGTTGTTACGGTGGGAACCTTGGTATAGCGGCTTACAATTACTGCTATCATGTTTGCCTTTGCACCATGGGAATGGGTCATCACATAATTTTCATCCTGTACAATGGAAATGACTCTCCTGATATCCTTTAATAAATTACCGGATTGAATAACTTCCACGTCTATACCCATTGCCTTTGCGTCATCGGCAAAAACGCCTTTTCTAAAGCTTATCAGCTTGACATCTATGTGTTTGCTCAATTCCTTTACAAGCGACAGAACATGGGTTTTGGCACCGCCAACATCTCCACCGCCTATCAAATGAAGAACTTTCATATATTTTCTCTCCGTTCATAGAGTTAAAACCCGTGTATATTATAGCATACCCTAGTAAAATAGCAACAGCTCTTTATTTTGTGTATCATTTTTCTGGATGTGGAAAATAATAATATTGGATAAGAATAGAGTTTTTTTGACATCAATGAAATCATAGTATATAAAAAAGAATATAGGTGTGTGGTTATGAAAAAAATATTTTCAGGCATAAAAACTAATGCTTTTTGGAAAAACAGCTTACTCATTGTCCTAGGCTCGCTTATAACTGCTGTATCAATAAGTGTATTTATGGTGCCCTACAAAATTGCTCCGGGGGGAGTCAGCGGCATAGCCACTGTTATATATTATCTTACTAGCCAGAAGTTTCCTGTAGGAGCCATTATGCTGGTTTTGAATATTCCTTTATTTGTTTTTGGATTTAAATTTATAGGAAGAAAGTTTATTGTAAGGACTTTTTTCAGCACAATATTACTATCTGTTTTTATAGATTTTCTAGAGCCTTATACCAGGTATTTTGTAGATAATTATCTTGTTAAGGTGGAGCCTACTCCATCAGTTCCAGATCTGTTTTTATACAGCATATTCGGAGGTTTTCTAATGGGATTGGGATTGGGGATGGTCTTTAAAGCAGGTGCAACCACAGGCGGGAGTGACTTGGCTGCAAGAATTGCTAACCATTTTATAGCCAACCTGACCATGGGGCAGCTTATAATGATTATCGATACCGCTATAATCATCTGTGCAACCATAGCATTTAACAGTTTCCATCTGGGAATGTATGCGATAATTACTCTTTATATCTCTTCAAAGGTAATAGATGCTGTATTGGAAGGAGTGAATTTTGCCAAATCCGTTCTTATCATATCCGATAAATCCGACGAAATTGCTGCCCGGATAATGGATGTCATGGATAGAGGCGTAACTGCTTTAAGGGGAATCGGAATGTATACCGGCAAGGACAAAAATGTACTGCTTTGCATTGTTCATAGGGGGCAGCTACAGCAGCTGAAGGAAATAATAATGGAACTGGACAGCAACTCCTTTATTATCCTTACCGACATCAGAGAGGTTCTGGGAGAAGGTTTCAAAACCTATGACGGAAACTGAGACGGGGAAGGGAAATAAAGGGTAAAAACCGAATATACTCTGGACTATTTAGTATCTCTATAGTATACTGTTTAGTGATACTTATAACTATAGAAAATATAAATAATTTATCCATTCTTACATAAATAAATTGTGAAATTTATTTATAAAAATTAATTGATTTTTATGTAATACATTTGCAATTTTGTAATGTGAGTTTTATATTAATTTTAATTTATTCTAAATAAGGAGTTGTAGTGATGGATATCCAGAAGATTAATGAATTAAAGCGTTATGCAACAATAATCCGCAAGGATATTATTGAGCAGGTTTACAGTGCATCCTCAGGGCATCCTGGAGGATCAATGTCTTGTGCAGATATTTTATCAGTCCTTTACTTTAAGGAAATGAGGGTTGACCCAAAGAATCCTCAATGGGGGGACAGGGATCGTTTTGTTCTTTCAAAGGGTCATTGTTCACCGGCACTGTACGGTGCTTTGGCAGAAAAAGGTTTTTTTCCTAAGGAAGACTTACATACCTTTAGAAAAGTTGACAGCTACCTTGAAGGGCATCCAAGCATGAAATCGGTCCCTGGAGTTGATATGTCAACCGGCTCTTTAGGCCAGGGTATTTCGGCTGCAGTAGGGATGGCTTTAGCAGGCAAGCTTGATGGAAAAGACTATAGAGTCTATTCAATTTTAGGAGACGGTGAGATTCAGGAAGGACAGGTTTGGGAGGCACTTATGTGTGCAGCACATTATAAGCTGGATAACCTTACTGTATTCCTCGACCATAACGGCCTTCAGATTGACGGTAAAATTGCCGAGGTTCTTTCGCCTGAGCCGGTGAAGGAAAAGTTTGAAGCTTTCGGCTTTAAAGTTATTGTTATAAACGGTCATGAACACCAGCAGATAATTGAAGCCTTGGATGAAGCTAAAAAAACTAAGGACAAACCGGTAATGGTTGTTGCTGAAACAATAAAAGGTAAAGGCGTATCTTTTATGGAAGATAAGGCAGGATGGCATGGCTCGGCTCCCAACAAAGAGCAGAGAGATGCGGCTATAGCTGAGTTGGATGAGTTTTTGGCTAAATTGGAGGTCGAATAACATGGAAAAGAAAATAGCTACAAGGGAAGCTTATGGAAGTGCGTTGTTAGAATTTGGCGGTGATCCTAAAATAGTAGTTTTAGATGCGGATTTATCAAAATCCACTAAAACTGATTTATTTAAGAATAAATATCCTGAAAGATTTATAAATATGGGTATTGCTGAAGGCAATATGATGGCTACTGCTGCAGGAATAGCTACCTGTAATAAAACCGTGTTTGCAAGTACCTTTGCAATGTTTGCAGCAGGCAGGGCTTTCGAGCAGGTTAGAAACTCGATATGCTATCCGGCACTCAATGTTAAAATAGGTGCTACTCATGCAGGTATTACTGTAGGTGAGGATGGAGCGTCCCATCAAACCGTTGAAGATATTGCTCTTATGAGGACTATACCCAATATGACTGTTATAAGCCCTGCAGATGCTGTAGAAACAAGGGCTGCGGTGAAGGCTGCAATAGAAACAAAAGGGCCCTTTTATCTAAGATTGGGAAGACTTGCTTGTCCTGTAATATTCGATGAGAATGATTACAAATTTGAGCTGGGTAAAGGTATTGAAATAGCTGAAGGCAGTGATCTTACCATCATCAGTACCGGATATATGGTTCACCTTTCTTTAGAGGCTAGCAAACTTTTGGCAAATGAAGGAATAAAGGCCAGAGTTGTAAATATTCATACAATAAAGCCCATAGATAAGGACATAATAGTTAAAGCTGCGAAGGAAACGGGAGCAATACTTACAGTTGAAGAACACAGTATTATTGGCGGTCTCGGAGGTGCTGTAGCTGAGGTTGTTGTAGAAAACTATCCGGTTGCTATGAAGAGAATAGGGGTTAACGATCAATTCGGTAAGTCGGGTAAACCTGAAGCATTACTTGAAAAATACGGGCTTACAAAAGAGGCTATTGTTGCAGGTGCTAAGGAATTGATTGGCTTTAAAAAGAAATAATAAATGACTTTTATAGACTATTATAAAGATACCGTGCCGTACAGCTCGGTATCTTTTTGTATTGTATAGGAAATTGTTGACTTAGCTCTTCAACACCCGCTCAAAAGTGTAAGTAATATTTTAATCATTTCTTAACTAATATGTAACTTATTTCTTCTTCAAATCTAATATAATAAAGATAATAATGATTTTCATCCTGTTACTCAATTCTATGGAGATGATATAAATGAAATCTTTATATATCGAGCCTAAAAAGCGGGTAAAGCTAAGGATTTATCTGGGTAAGAGGTATTATACATTTCTAAGATACTGCCAGTGGTATTTGGGAGGAAACAAGTTTGCAAATTCCTTTTTACTAAGCTGCTTGCCTTACAAGGCATTCTGCCATAAAGCACCTCTTATCAGGAAGCTTCCCGGAGTCGATATAAGCTTGCAATATAATAAGGTAAATAATCTAAGGATTGCTTCAAAGAGAATAGATGGGATAATTTTAAAAAAAAGCCAGATATTTTCTTTTTGGAAGCTTATAGGTAAGCCATCTGCAAAAAAAGGCTATAAGGAAGGCCTTATCCTGAATCCTGACGGAAGCTTCGGTGCAGGTGCGGGTGGAGGACTTTGCCAACTATCCAACATTATATACTGGATAACACTACATACACCCCTCACTGTAATTCAAAGATACAGACACAGCCATGACATTTTTCCCGATACAGGAAGGACACAGCCCTTTGGAAGCGGTGCAACCTGTGTATACAATTATATTGATCTTCAAATTCTAAATGAAACAGATAACGACTATCAACTGAAATTAAGTATGGACGATGAGTTCCTCTACGCGGAGTGGATGTGTGAAAAGCCGCAAAATACCTCATATGAGGTGTATGAGAAGGAGCATAGCATCAAAAGCACTTATTGGGGTGGATATATAAGGCACAATACAATACATAGAAAAGTTTATAATGAAAGAGGTCTTATGGTGGATGATGAGTTTGTCACAGAAAACAATGCCATAATGATGTATTCACCGCTAATATCGGATAATTAGAGTACTATATGCAGAATGGAGGAGATACCATGATGAGACAATGGAAAAAAAGATTGCCCAAATTTATTTTGACTTTGATATTATCCGTTTCGCTGCTGACATCGTGCGGTAAAATCCAAGAGCAGCCATATAACAACCCATTAGTTGAGAGTAATCCCTCACCAAAGAGCAGCTCCCAGCCCAAGGTTAGTTCCAATGAGCTGCTTTATAAAACCTTTGAGGAACTGGTAACAACTAATGACAATTATACGCTGCAGATAAGGGAAAAAGACCGCAGTAAAGCATATAAGGCATCGGAATTATTAAAACACACTGTTTTGGACATGCTGCAAAAGTCTGAAAAGCTAGATGCTTCAACCGCTAAATACTCCGGCTTTAATTTCAACAAATATGACTATAGCTTGGAATTTGATGGGGCAAACCATATTTTGCTGTCTGTTGAGGATAGCACTTTTTATATGAAAGAGGATACGAATATCTATCGACTTTGGGGAGACAGCAGTGGCTTTTGGAAAAACTTATTAATAGATGAGTTGCAAACTTCAATTGACCTGCCGGATAAGGTGCAGGACAGTATGAGAAAGGCTTACAGCCATGATGTTGACGGTGACGGCACAGCGGAGGATGTTGTGCTGGCATTTTACAAGTCGCCGACAAAAGATTCAAATGGGAAGCTTAAGCTTCAAGTAGGTTTAGGTGAAGTTACAGTTGAAACGGAGATAGGGTGGGTAACTGAACCATTCCACATAATGTATGATGCACCGTCAGTTGAGTTTATTCCTAAAGATAAGGGCTCAGTTGTTTTTATATCATACTCATGGATGACAAATGGGGTAGGAATGACAGGGGAATGCAAAGCTTATGAATATAAGGAAAACAAATTGAGGGAGTTTAAAATTGATCTGCCGGATATGGAATTCAGTTATCTTAAAAGTGGAAAGGTGAGAGTTGCTTTTCCTCAATTAAACAAGCAATGGACAGCTGATCCCGCAGGTGATATAAAATCCTTGGAAGATGAAAGCGGATTTGAAATAAGCGAGCTATTAAAAGGAAAAATGGGATTTTATCCACATATTTATCGATATATAGTAAATGATTTTGACGGGGATGGCAAAAAGGAGATTTGTTCTCATAGTCTTATGAGGTTTCAGTTGCCTCCAAATCTAAACCTGGGTTCTCTATATACTATATATAAATATGATACAGGAAGAATAGTTCCTAAAAGCGTGACCCTGCTTCCGCCCTATGACGAAAAAAATAAAATGGCAATAATAAAAAATGAGTTGGTCGAAAATATATTCAATTTGGGTTTTCTGGATTTCGAAAGACCTGAGGACAAGGAGCTGTGGGACAGCTTGGAAACACAGAATGGGAAATCTGATTTTGAAACGTCTGTAACAGAACTATTTGAGGAAGGTTATATTAAGAAGCACAACAACAGGATTTTTATAAATAGCCCTGCTGTTATATCTGCTATAATGATTGATTAAAATTTAACCGATATACAAATAAATACAAATGCATAAAAATGGGTGAACATAATTGTTTATTATATTGTTATATATGTCAATGGCATCATCAAGTTTGTTATTGGCAAATACAATGCGAAAAAAGAATAAAACACCTGTTGCACGAATGTTTATTTACTTATTATCCGCATTGCTGTATAGTGGCATAATGGATTCTATAACGCTGCGGGGATTTATATTTTCTATTCCACCCGATAATAGCCTTTATGATGTATTTTACAGATCAAAGGATATACCGGTTTTCTTTATTCCGGTAATATTTTTACTTATGAGTCTTGTCTATATAAACCCTAACGCTAATATCAGAAACCCTAAATATTTATGGTTCTGGGTTCTGCCATGCATAAGTTCGGTTATGTGGGCGACAAATGACTGGCATGGCTTGCTGTGGAAAGCGTATGATATACACACAGGAAAAACCGATATAGGTTATTATGGCTATATTCATGTTGCTTACTTATATGCATGTGTATTTATTGGATTTTATAACTTCCTAAGATATGCATTAATAAATTCAGCTGCATATTTTAAACAATTGATTTTTATTATATTAGGTATTATACCGCCTATGGTATTAAGTATCACCAGCCTGTTCTTTACGCCTTTGACGCCTGATGATATGGTTATATCCTTTTCGGCTACTGCTTTGTTTTTCTGGATAGCCATCAATAAATATGGATTTTGTGATATTACACCAATAGCATTAAAAACAATAATGGATCATATGTCAGAGGCTCTTGTAATCATTGATAAAAATTTGACAGTTGTAGACTTCAATAAAAAGTTTGTTGATTTATTCGGCAATTCACTAAAAATCAATATAGGAAACAGTTTTCAGGAGATAGCTAAAACACTTGAAATATCATATGTAGAAGGTGCAAAGGATGATCCGGGTTGCTATAACACTTATGAATACAATAATATTAAAACCCAGGAAAAGAGGTACATTATCAACGGAAGTGAAAGATTTTTTGAAATAGAACCTGCTGTAGTTACGATGAATAAAAAGAATATGGGGCAAATTATTCTATTTAAGGATGTTACCAGGCACTATGAAAGTATGGCTATATTAAGAGAAAAAAATATTCAGCTCGATAAGTACAACACCGAGTTAAAGGTGCAGAATGAAAAAATAGTAGAGCTGAACCAAAGGTTAAAGGAACTGGCTGACATGGACGGATTGACGGGAATATTTAACAGGAGGGTATTTAGCGAAAAGTATGCCGAGAAAGTCTCAAAAATATTAAAGTATACTAAACATAATATAGACATTGGAAATGTTGAGGATTTTGGTATAGCAATAGTGGATATTGATGATTTTAAAAAAATAAATGATAAGTACGGGGCATGTTGTAGGAGATGAAATCTTATGTCAGCTGGCAAAGTTGCTTTTAAATAGTGTTAGTGATGGAGATATTGTATGCAGATATGGCGGAGAAGAGTTTGTCATACTTTTCAGTAATACCGATGAGCAAAATATTATTACCATTGCAGAAAGGATCAGACAAGAAGTTGCACTGCATGAATTTGATTTTGGGAGTATGTCACAAAAAGGTCATATCACAATAAGCATGGGAGTTGCTGCATACATAAACGACTCTTTGGAATTAAACCGGGATTTGTTTGAAATAGCAGATGAGAGGATGTATACTGCCAAGATAAAAGGCAAAAATCAGGTTGTATACAGATAGAATAACTTCACAATAACCTCATAATAACTTATCAAAATAACTTATTCTAAAGAATTGCCATTTAAATATTTATATTGCACTTTGCCAATATCTTTGGGTATCTCATCAGTAACAATAACCTGATCAGGAACTTTGTAGGCTGACATCTTCCCCTGACAGAATTTCAGAATCTTTCCCCTGGTAATGATGCAGCCTTTTTTGGGCTGAATATAAGCTACAATCCTTTCCCCTATTACCGGGTGCTTTTCTCCAATTATTGCAATGGCTTCTATATCGGGATGGGTCAAAAGAAATCCTTCTATCTCTTCAGGGCATACGAGATTGGAGCCTCTTTTTATTATACGTTTAGCCCTTCCGGCAAAACGGACTCTTCCATCCGAAAGCTTCATTCCGAGATCTCCCGTGTTAAACCATTTCAGACCGTCAAACCACTTGAGTTTAAGGGAGGTTTCCTTCTCGTTTTTATAGTATTCCGTAATGAGTGCGTCGGTATGAATGAATATTGTTCCCACCTGACCAATCTGCACCTCATTCTCATGATCATCAAGAACCTTTAGTTTTGTGAAACTAAGGGGACGAAAAATGCTGGGATCGGTATCCATGTCATACAGTGAATCCCATACTACCATGGTTCCGGTTTCAGAAGAGCCGATGATATTAATTACACGAATACCAAGCTTTTCATAAAAGACTTTGGCAATGTCTATTGGCAGTACCTCACCTGCAAAATAACAAATACGCACGCTTGAAAGATCAAAAGTGTAGAGTTCAGCAGCCGATAACAATATTTTAGCTAGGGTTGTTGTAAGTTGAATAACAGTTATCTTTTTTTCAACGATAATGTTTAAAAACATCAGTGGATCAAACAAGGTCTGGTACACGACGGTTCCGCCTTTTAAGACCATCTGGAGCCCCATGCCGAAACCACCCTGGTGATACAGGGGCATGCCCAAAAGCATTATGTCCCTATGGTCAAACCCTAGATAATCTGCCATATCAAGCTGGGATTTATAAAAACCTATATGGGGCACTGCAATTACTTTAGGATTTCCTGTGCTGCCTGATGTACAGGCAAGCATAAGAGTGTGATTATCCTTAGGACAGTATATGACATCTGGATTTTGGGCGTTTTCAGAGATGATGAAGTTTCTGAAGGGCTTGATACCATCTTGCTCCATTTCCAAATCAATACCTATTATTGTTTTGAGGGAGGGTATATCCTTACATGCGGTTTTGATGTTTTGTAAAATATTGTTTGCCCTGTAGGACGAGGCGGCAAAACATATCTCAATGTCAGCCAGTGTCATAAGCCTGACCATTTCCCACTGTCCTATCTGGGGATCTAAAGGAACCGGCTGGGCACCGATTTTTACTGCAGCCCAAAATATTTTATACCACAGAACAGAGTTTGGCATAATGATGCCTATTTTTTGATTTGGACAAACCCCAAGGTTAGCCAGAGAATAGGCTATTAGATCAGCATCCTTAATAAATGCATCATAGGTGGCATTTTCATTGTTGATGGACACCAATGTATTGTGAGGATATAAAACACTATTTCGTTTTATAACTGAATAAATATTTCTATTTATTTCCCTCATTTTTGATGTCCTCCATTAATTTTTTATTTTACAGCAGCTGACATCCTGTGCAGAAATAAATGCTGCCGCCCATATAGTTTTCTTTTACTATGATACCGCTGCAAAGTTCACATGTGTTTCCTGAGGTGTTTTTGCTGAGCTTGGTCTTATACCCTCCAAGGCAGCCAAACAGGTCTTTTTCAGTATCTCTTCCGCCCTGGAATGTCATTTCTGCCAGAGTGGATTTAACTGAGCTAAAGATGTTATCCTTATCTTCTTTAGAAAGATCTCGCACTTTTTTCTTGGGATGGGCTTTAGCATTGTAAAGAATGTCCTGAAGTACACCATTCCCAAGTCCGGGAATTCTTTGCTCAGTTGCAAGAAAAGCCTTTATACTAAGCTTCTGTACATCAGGAGCATTAACCAAGCTGTCAAAGTAATCTTTGTCAAATTCATCGGACAGGGGTGACGGCTTGTCCTTTGCAAGCTTATAATACTTATTATCCAATTCGCCTGCTTTAAAACAACCTATTCCTGCATACATCTGAACAGATACACTGATAGCCGTTGCATCTTCAAACTCAATTAAAAGCTGGTGTTTTTTTGGTTTCTCCTCATTTTCTGAGTGATACCTCATGCCCAAACCTTCATGTAGTAATATTATAGAATCTTCAACTTGTATTTCTATCATAGAACCGTAACCGGCAGCTTTACCTATTTTTTTACCTGAAAGCAGCCTATTGTAGTTTTGAGGGTCTCCATAGAACCAAGCAAACTTGTGGGGGGTATGTGCCGCAGTTACGTTTAGGATTTTCTTATTTAATACTGTTTCATTAATTTGTTGTGCCATTGCTAAAGCTTCTGGTAATTCTATCATGAGCGTGCCTCCTGAGTATTTGAAAAGGTTTATTAATGGTTGTTTTTTACATATAATTTATTATATCAATTTATTTGGAGAAATGCTATATTGTGGTTGTTGTTTATGTGTAAATTCATGTGTACCTAATTGTGCTAAAATTAGGTAATAGAATCGATTGATATAGAGAGGTTTATGGAATGATATGTTAATATAAAAATCCAAAGAGGAATGTGTGTGGAAGCAAAAAAATTAGGATTTATGAGTTTACTTTGGCCGGACATAGAAAAATTTAAAGAAGTAAAACAAGTAATATCAGAGGATCATTGCATAGTTTCAAGTCTGGAATTAAAGGAGCTTTCAAAAGCTTTAAGTATAGATTCCGCTCATTTGGTTTCGGTAAGGGATATCTTAATAAACTTAAGCGAAGACACTGATGTTTTAAATTATAGACTCGACATTATTGAAGATTTACAGCAAAACCCTGAGATTGTCTCCTGTTTTAAATAGGTGCTTCCATTATTGGATGGGATGGCAGTTATAAATGCACATAAAATTACTCGAGAAGTCCTTTTGCAGGAAACAGCTTCCCGGGTTGGAGAGCTTGAAACTTATGTATCATGTGTTATTGAAATGAAAAAGGATATTTATGATTCAGGAGCAAAATTAAAATCAAAGGGGCTAAAAAAGATTTCTGAAGCTATAAAAAATAAAACGGAAGAGGATACATTTAAGGCAATGGAAAAAGAGCTTCCCGATCTTCTGAAAGGCCTGAGAAAAATCTCAAGTGTAAGCCTAGGAATAAACTTTAATGCTGAACTTAATCCTGTTGAATTTACAATAGTTTCGGTAAACGATGAACCATATAAAGAAATACATTACTAAACCGTTTGTTTAATAAAAAATCATCTGAGCAATATACAGGAATATCGCCTATTGTCACAATTGAAGCCATAGAGACTCTAAAGTATAATCAGGTAGTAAAGGAACCAAATCCATTTCATATTGCAATTTTTAAGGAGCTGGACAGGATAACCCAATCTGCTGAAAAACCCATAGCACAGGCTATATCCAAATATATTAAAATAAATGCAAGGATACTCTTGGGTATTAGAGCCGATATAGTGTTTTTATTAGGGACGGAAAAGCTAATAACCAATATGAAAAAATCAGGGATGAGAGTTTTGAAAAACTTTCATCTGCTTTAACGGACAGGGACATTATCTAGATTAATCACTTTTAATCTAGCAAGTATCAAAATCAGCATTTTTTTGACCAAATTTTCATTTTATTGGTACTGAGAAAATATATATGATAAACTTAGTACATAGAGAAAATTGAGAAAACGTATCAAAATCCTGTACTCGCTTTTAATAATATATTAATAGATTTTTCGGAGGTGTGCGGATGAAAAGATTTTTAAAATTAATTGCTGCATCAACCTGTTTGGTGTTTTCTCTTTTATGCATCAGCCCAGTCAGGATTAATGCAGCAGATGTTGCCAGACCGCAGGGGTGGACGGAAGAAACCCACAGCAAAAAGGCGGATCCTAATTATCAAGTGGTTTTCCCTGAGGATAAGGTAAACCGTATTGACATTACTATCAGTTCACAAAACTATAATACAATGGAAACTAATGTAAAATCCTTGAATATGATGAGTACTACAGACCCCATATATGTGCCGGCTACCGTAAAATTTAACGGTTATACCTGGACTAATGTGGGCGTAAGATATAAAGGGTCAAGTACGCTATTTACTCCATTGCAAAGCGGAAAGCATAAACTTCCCTTACATTTAAAATTCGACAAATTTGAAGATCAATATCCTGAGATTGACAATCAGAGATTTTATGGATTCCAGGACCTTAAGCTTAGTAATTGTTGGTATGACCCTTCTTTTATAAGGGACAAACTCACAAGTGATATTTTCCGTTCAGCAGGTGTTCCGACAGCCCGTGGTGCATTTTACAGGGTGTACATAGATAGCGGCAGTGGTCCTGTATACTGGGGATTGTATACTGGATTTGAGGATGTTGCCAATAAGATGCTTGATACTCAATTTGGAAGCGATGAGGGGAATTTGTACAAAGGCCTTGCAGCTTCAACTGGATTTGGTATGGGGACAGCATCAAACGGAGCTGATTTGACAGTATTCAAAAAGGAAGGCTATGAGAAGAAGACCAACGAAGATGCCGATGACTGGAGCGATCTGCAGGCACTTGTTACAGCACTTAATGCTCCTAGGTCCAATGCAGCAACATGGAGAGCAAACCTTGAAAAAGTTTTTAATGTCAATCTTTTTCTCCGCTGGCTTGCAATAAATACTGCAATTACGAACTTTGATACTTACGGCTGGGTAACCAAGAACCATTATTTGTATCAGGATGTTGCGGATAATGGACGAATGGTATATATTCCATGGGATTTCAATTTGTCACTTACCGAAGATCCATTCGGCATGATGGGTATGCCTGGTATGGGCGGTCTTCCCGGTATGCCTGGTATGGGAACTATACCTGCTACACTTTCCTTAAATGAAATCGGAAATAATTGGCCTTTGATTCGCTATTTGATAGATGATCTGGTTTACAAAAACATTTATCACTACGAGATGAAGAATGCAATGAGCACTTGCTTTAATCAAGCAACTATAACAGCGAAAATGAGCCAGCTTCATGAAATGATACGGCCATTTACAGTAGGGGCTGAAGGCGAAAAAAGCCCATACAGCTTCCTGACAAATGGGGCAACGCAGTTTAATCAAGGACTTACAGATCTTAAAAACCTCGTAACTAAGCGTCATAGTGCGGTTAACAGCTACCTTGCGGGAATAACAATTTCTCCAACACCGGCAGCATCTGCAACTCCAACGCCGACGCCGACAAAAGCAAGTCCTACACCTACTAAGGCAAGTCCGACAAATACACTTTCGGGCTGGGCGGAAGATGTTAACCAAGACAGGACAGTAAACATGTCGGATGTTATATTGATAGCACAAAGTTTTGGGAAAATCCTAGGAGAAAGCGGCTATGCTGTAAAGTGCGATATAAATAAAGATAATTCAATTAACATGTCAGATGTTATTTTGATTGGATTAAAGTTTGGCAAAACTTATTAACAGTTCGTATTGTAATAACTAGGGCTCTTTGGATTAATTACTATTAGTCTGGACAGTTCTAGTTTTTTGTTTTACTGGAAAATAAATAAATGTAGGTAACGTGTAAAATTAGAAAGGAGCGGCCAAATGTATAAAACATAAACCGTCATCCATAGAAATGTTGAAACTGAATATTTAAAGCTAATGGAATATATTATACATCAAAATATAATTTTTGAGCAAACTAAATGGTAAGAGATTGTAATATTATTAATGTATTCAAAGGGTATTAAATATTAGGGAGGAGTAAGGGAATATTCCCACATCAAATCAATATGAATGCAATAAATACATGGAATAAAAAAATATTGGTTATAGTACCTGCTTTTAATGAAGAAAAAAGCATTTCAAAAGTGATAAACAACTTGTTTAACTCAGGTCATAATATTGATCTTGTAGTTGTAGATGACGGCTCATATGATAATACCTCAAAGATTGCAGAGGATTATGGTGTGAAGGTTTTAAAGCTTCCGTATAACCTTGGAATCGGAGGTGCTGTGCAAACAGGCTATCTTTATGCAAAGGTGAATAATTACGATATAGCAATTCAATTGGATGGGGATGGACAACATGATCCTGCTTATTTAGGTGATCTGATAGCCCCTTTGCTAGATGGTCATGCAGATATGGTAATAGGGTCAAGGTATGTGAAGAAGACCGGCTATAATTCAAAGTTATCAAGGCGCATTGGGATGGTGTTTTTTTCAGGGCTGGTTACTCTTCTTACCGGAAACCCCATTAAGGATACTACATCGGGGTTTAGGGCTGTAAATCGGAAAATACTCGAATACTTTGCGGATAAGTATCCCTCCGATTACCCTGAGGTGGATGTTTTGATAAGACTTCATAAAAAGGGATTTAAAGTTATGGAGATCCCAGTAGAAATGAATGAAAGACAAGGGGGAACCTCTTCCATCACACCCTTTAAATCTGCCTATTACATGATTAAGGTGAGTATTGTATTATTGATTAATTCTATCAGATCGGGTGCTTTGTCATGATAATGAATATTTACTTGTTCTCTGTTATTTTCAGTATCATGTTTTTGTTAATCGTTGTTGAGCTTGTGAGAAAAAATAAGCTGTCGGAAAAATATTCGTTGCTTTGGATTTTTTTCGGTGTGGTAATTTTAATGTTATCGGTATCACCTGTCTCTATAGAGAAGATATCCATGTTAATTAACATAAAATATGCTCCGTCAGTATTATTTGTTTTCGGGCTGCTCTTTTTAATTTTATATTCGTTGCAGATAACCATAGTAGTTTCAAATCAGTCAAAAAGAATAATTCGATTGACTCAGGAAATAACATTGATGAAAGAAAAGTTGGATGGGGAGAATAGAATGGACACTTTAGAGAATAATTCAGTTTCAAATCTTGAACAGGCGGATAATGAAGCGGTATAGCACAATAAATTATATTAAAAGTGTTAATTAGACAATAGGGATTAAGATTAATAATTTACGCAAACATATGCTAAAAAGTAATAAAGTATCACTTCGCAACATAATGAATAATGAGGTGATATGTTAATGGTAATTGTTAAAATGAAGACAAGGCATATGGGTGTTTTCTTTGCCCTTATACTGGTTTGTGCTATGGGCTGCGGTTTTTACAAGTATAAACAGAGCATTGAAGTTGAAAAATATTTTGAATCCATAAGCTTTAATGTCGGTGAATTTGGGAGAAACAATTTAGTATCCTTCTTAGTATCTTCAGACTCGGACATAACAAATAAGAACATTGAGATTTTTGATATCGCAAGGGGAGAGGTAGTAAGGGAGGTTGAGGCAAATCCTGTTGCTCGGAAGGAAGCTCTCGGATATTTAGCGAAGATCACAGGAATGTTTGGAAAAGTTAGGGCCTTTCCCGAAAAGGGGTACATTGTCAGGGTGCCTTTAGTACCATCGGCAGAAATAAATAACAAATGGCTTACCGATTATGGGGTAAATTCATTAGACCAAGTCTTTATAATCTTTCCTAAGCAGACAATACCTTATCTGCTAGTCCTGGATGAAAAGAACAGGCCGCTGTTTTTCAATTTTGAGGGCGGCATAAATACTTTACTGGAAAATCTCAATCTGAAGCTATAAAAAAATAAACTTTCATGTTTGTATGAAACTTAAGTACTTAACTTTTTACTTTAGTTTTACGATAAATACATGAAAGAATATTTTGAGCATAAGAGGATTGAAATGTGATAAATAAAATCAGTTTTTTTAAAAAATATGTTCTGATTCTATTTATAATAATTGGTACAGTAATTTATTTGTATTTATGGCAAAAAAACTATGGACCTGTTCAGCCCACAGCCCACCAAGGCTACCTTGACTTGTCTGATTGGAACTTTGGCAAAAACGGTAATGTCAGACTGGATGGAGAATGGGAATTTTATTGGAACAGGCTTCTTACACCCAATGATTTAGTTGAGCCAAAAACAAGTACTCTTACGGGATATATTAAGGTGCCTTCCGATTGGCAGGGCAGCATAGGAAATGTACGGCTTTCTGATAAGGGAGCTGCTACCTATAGATTGAAGGTTCACTTGGGGAATGGCCTGGCGGCAGCTGGGATAAAAACCACCAGTATCCGTATGTCCAGCCGTATTTTCATTGATGGCACTGAAGTTTTGTCCAGTGGAAATCCGGCTTTGTACAAAAAAGATGGATATGTTATGGCAAATACACCCTATTCTGCGACCTTCTATCCAAAAGACAGGGACATAGAAATTATCGTTCAGGTTGCTGACTTTGACTATAAGAAAGGTGGCATAGTACAAAGTATCTACTTAGGAAATCAAAAGAACATTTACATGTTGTCGGTACGCAATAACTTTTTAAATGGCTTTTTAGCTGCTTGCCTGTTTATTACAGGGCTGTATTACTTTTTTGTGTTTTTGGGAAGGCGAAAAGACCTGAGCATATTGTATTATAGTTTATATGCATTTACATTTTCATTATTTGAAAGCTTATATGGTGAGAAAATCCTTCTTCAGATGTTTGAAAGCCTGTCAGATCGATATGATATACTGGTAAAGATTCATAATGTATTGCTTCATTTGACAATAATTTTCGTTTGCTTGTTTGCTAAAAAAATTGCAGAAAAAGCAATACCGAAGTGGTTTATAAAATCAATCCTTATATTGTTCGGCGGATATTGTGTGTTTTTTATACTGTTTCCTCTTTCTACAGCATCTGAATTTCAGAACATAGCCCTGCTATTAGGTATGGCAGCCTATGTATTTATAATTATCGTGTTTTTATCAGCTATTATAAAAAAGCAATATGGGGCTCTCGAGAAATCCGAGCTTATACGTTTGGTTGTGGCTTTTACCTGTGTGTTGTTATATTTTGCTGATGGCACATTGTATCTGAATAATGTCAAAAGTGACAACTATGTTGGATATATGTTTATGATAGTCTTTATTGGCACGGTATTCTCTCTGCTTTCAAAGCAGTATAACAAGTCATTTAATACTTTAGAGACTATGAACATCCGACTTCTTGAACTGGACAAGCTTAAGGATGCTTTCTTGGCTAACACTTCCCATGAACTGCGTACGCCGCTGAACGGTATTATCAATATCACCAATTCGGTCATGGAAAGCAGCCGTGGAACACTTGGAGCAATGCAGGAGAAAAACCTTCAGATAGTTATATCTGCGGCACGGAGATTATACAACCTTATCAATGATATTCTGGATATATCAAACTTGAAAAATGGAGAAATCCGGCTATATAAAAGGCCTGTTGATCTGCATTCGGTAGTAGGTATGACACTATATGTATTAAGCCAGCTTAAAGGCGACAAGGAGATAGAATTTATCAACAACATACCCGAAGGAATTCCTCCTGTCCAGGCAGATGCTGAACGCTTGCGTCAGATTTTTTACAATCTGATAGGAAACGCCCTTAAATTTACTCAGCATGGGTATATTGAGGTGGGTGCAGCTATAAAGAATGATTATGCAGAGATTTGGGTCACGGATACAGGCAGCGGAATTCCACAGGACAAACTTGAGGACATCTTCAAGCACTTCTTTCAGGTAGATTCTACTGAAACAAGGGAAGCAGGGGGGACAGGACTTGGCCTTTCCATAACAAAAACACTGATAGAACTTCATGGCGGAAGCATTTGGGTGAGATCGGAAGAAGGAAAAGGAAGCAGGTTTTTATTCACACTGCCTTTGAGTAGGGAATCTAAAGCTGATATGCATGTGGAAAGTATAATCAGAACACTAAATAAAACAGATGAAATTTCAGGTTTAACTTCACCTGAAGAGAAAGAAAAAAGAACATATTCAATCCTTGCGGTGGACGATGATCCTGCAAGTCTTACTGCATTATTCAACATTCTTGATAACGAAGGCTATTATGTAAAAGCAGTGACAAGTGGAGAAGAACTTTTAAAGGAGATTGAAAGACAAAGCAGGTACAACCTTGTTATATTGGACGTCATGATGCCGAGAATATCAGGCTTTGAAGTGTTGAAAAAAATCCGGCAGCGGTTTCAGCCCATGGATATACCGGTACTTATGCTCACAGCAAAAGCAAGGCCGGAGGATTTACAAGCAGGATTTGAAGCCGGGGCCAATGATTATCTTTCAAAACCATTTGAGGCCTTAGAGCTAAAGGCAAGAGTAAGAACCCTTGTACAACTTAAAGAATCAGTCAATGGAATGGTTACCACAGAATTATCCTTTTTACAGGCACAGATTAAACCTCATTTCCTATATAATTCTTTAAGTGTAATAGCTGCACTCAGTACGCGAGAGCCTCAGCGGACAAAGGAGCTTCTTTATGATCTGGCAGATTATCTGAGAGGAAGCTTTAACTTTGAAAACTTTGCAGGAGTGACTCCCATTGCCAGCGAGCTTGCGACAGTCCGTGCTTATATTTCCATTGAAAAGGAACGCTTCAGAGGCAAGCTGAAAGTAGAATATGACATAGATGAAACCATTGATATTTCAGTTCCCATGCTTGCAATTCAACCACTGGTTGAAAATGCCATACGTCATGGCATACTGAAAAAGCCACAAGGCGGTATGGTGAGGCTCGGTGTGAAAAAGAGCCAAAAAGCTATCATTATTTCAGTACAGGATGATGGTATTGGTATCCCGCCCGAAAAACTATCGGAACTGTTTCAAGAAAAAAATCCAAAGACAGGAGTGGGACTTAGGAATATCCAGCGGAGGATGATACTTTACTATGGTCAGGGACTGGATATTCAGAGCATAGTAGGGCAAGGAACAACTGTAACAATGAAAATATTCAATTCGAATAGAGGTGATGAGGTATGATTCGAGCAATATTAGTTGATGATGAGCATGTGATACTGGAAGAATTAAAGATGATGCTAGGTGATTATAAAAATATCAAGGTAGCAGGTGCATATTCAGATCCGTTGGAGGCACTGCGAGAGCTGCCTTCAACAAAACCGGACTGTGCATTCTTGGACATAGACATGGCTGGTGTAACCGGCATAGAGCTGGCAGAGAAGCTTTGTCAAATTAATCCCCACATGGAAGTGTTGTTTGTTACAGCCTACAATCATTATGCGGCACAGGCCTTTGACGTAAATGCAATTGACTATATGTTGAAACCTATACGCCCTGAACGGCTTAACAAAGCTGTTGAAAAGCTGATTATGAAGGTTAAAAATAAATCGGAAATGCAAAGCAACGTCTGCAATATACGCTGCTTCGGCTCCTTTGAGGTTTCTGATGGAAGCCGTACAATCAAATGGAGCCGCTCCAAATCAAAGGAGCTTCTTGCCTATCTTTTACAGCATGAAGGAAAGGGGCTGACAAAATATAAGCTTTGCGATGAGCAGTGGGCGGCGTATGAGCCGGAACAAGCTCTGGCTTATCTTCAGACCTCTGTATATGCCTTGAGAAAAAGCTTGAAGGAAATAGGGTGTAAAGGGATAAATATTGAGTATAACGATGACAGATATATTTTGAGGGTTAAGGATGTAGACTGGGATGTGAGGCAGTTTGATAAAGCATATGAAATATTTACTCAATCCGGCACCATTGAAGCGGCAAAAAACGCAATACAATACTATAGGGGTGAGTATCTTGAAGGTGAGGATTGGATCTGGTCAGATATTGTCCGAGAAAGCTATATTTGTAAATTCAATGAGCTGCAAAAGAGGCTTAAGCCTTTGGTGAGAATCTGAATTTGGTGAAAAGGCTTAAAAAAATCAGATAAACCCAGAAATATGAATATAAATTCATTAAATCAAGATAAAGGATGGCCAAAAGCTGTCCTTTTTTGTGTTTTGCTAGTGATTTGCTAGTGCTTGTTTGTAAAATAAAAGTATAGTCAAATAAATAATCAAGGTGGTGAAGAGTTGAGAGTGATGATGGTGGATGATGAGGAATGGTGCCTGAAGGAACTATCCGACATTCTATACGAAGTAGATGGGATAGAAATAATAGGCACATATTCCATAGCAGTAGAAGCGATGGAAGCAGCCATCAGGGAAGGAACTGACATCATATTTGTAGATGTTCAGATGCCAGGTATGTCTGGGTTGGACCTTGCACTGGCTTTGAAAAGGCGATTGAAGATGGTTTATATTGTACTGATGTCGGAAAAGGAATGCTTTGCCCGGAACGGCTTTGATATTGGGGTAGAGGACTACATACTGAAGCCGCTCCGAAAGGATAGGATTTTGAAAGCACTGGAAAGAGCAGGTTAAAAATACACTAATGTAAAGGAGCTCCCTTATATGAATAAAGTATATCAAATCAGACTAAAACGTATTTATGTTTGCATAATAACCATCTTATATTTGTTTACATGTTTTAACTTTTCATCATATGGATATGGAGATAATTACACAGAAATAACAGAAGGAAATTTCAAGTATAGGATTAGAAATTCCACTGCTTCCCTTGTCCAATATTTTGGAACTGCTTCATCGGTTACCATACCAGCAAAAACAAATGGAGGGTATCCGGTTACAAGTATTGGTGATGGGTATACAGATCAGTCCGGAAGCAAAACTGGATACAGTACAGGTATGAATTATACAGGACAAGCAAACACTACATTGACTAGTGTGATAATACCGGAAGGTGTAATTACAATTGATGATGGTGCCTTTTATAACTGTCATACACTAGCAAATGTTTCCCTTCCTTCAACACTTACAAAAATTGAGTTTGGAGCTTTTGTTGATTGCTGGGAACTGCAAACACTTTCTCTTCCTTCCAGTATAACTTATTTGGGAAGTAATTTTATAAGAGGTGCACCCGTCAATACGCTGGTAATACCCCATGGGGTTGCTGATATCGGTACTGCTCTTAGATATTCAACAGTTAGAACAGTTACCTTTTTATCAGGAACTACAATAATACCGGATGATTATCGTACAATTTACAGTGGAAATTCTAGTGGAGGATCATCGGACGAATTTAAAACACTTATAAAAGGATATGCTGGTTCTACAGCAAAAGCCTATGCAGAAAAATATCCCACACTGTTCAAATTTCAAGAAATACAAAAAACACTGCTAAGCATCAGTCTTGATTCAACTAACGTCAAGTTAAACTATAAGATAGGCGAAACTTTAGATATTACAGGATTGGTTGTAAATGGTGCTTACTCCGACGGCAGCACTCAAGAGGTGAACATCACTTCAGCCAATGTATCAGGCTTCAACAGCACTCAGGCAGCAACAGATAAAGTATTGACTGTTAGCGTAAGCGGCAAATCCTCCACATACAAGATAAATGTTCTTACTCCTAACAGTTTGGAAATTACATCCCCTGCAACCAAGTTGGATTATAACCTAGGCGATACACTGGATATTTCTGGACTGGAAGTAGTTGGAAAGTATAGTGATGACACCACCATACCTGTTAACATTGCTGCAAATAATATAACAGGATTCAACAGCAGTGTGGCTGCCGAAAGTCAGACTTTGACCATTACAGCATTTGGCAGGACAACTACCTATAATGTTAAAATATCCGGTCCACAAAGCATAGAAGTCAATACACCAGCTACTAAATCAACATACAAATTAGGAGAATCTTTGGACATTACAGGACTAACCGTAAGAGGAATATTTTCCGGTGATGTTGAAAAGGATTTGAGCATTTCACAGTCCGATATATCAGGCTTTGACAGCAGTATGCCAGTTAACGGGCAGGTTATTACCATTACTATTGGTGACAAGACAACAACATTCACTGTTGATATTATAGGTCCTGAGAGCATATCCATATCTGTTCCTGCACAAAGACTGATTTTTCCGGTTGGGAGCACATTGGACATCACGGGAATTGAAATAACTGCAAATTATAGTGGTGATGAGACAAAAACCATAAATATTACTAAAGACAACGTAACCGGGTTTGATAGTTCAACAGAAGTAGATGGTCAGATATTAACCATAACAGTTGCAGAAAAAATAACCTCATATACTGTTGATATAAAAAATCCCACAAGTATATCAGTAACCGGAGCTGCTTCCAAGTTAGTATATAAAATTGGAGAATCATTGGATTTATCAGGTCTTGAAGTAACTGGAACCTATCCCGGTGATATAACATATGTTGAGCCTATATCACCTTCCCATATAACCGGTTTTGACAGCTCTAAAATAACTGAGACTCAAGAGCTTACAATTACATATTTCGGACAAACATTGAATTACACTATAAGTGTAATTGGACCTGACAGTATTTCCATAAAAACTCTGGCTGCAAAATTAAGCTATAAAACCGGAGAAAGCCTGGACATAGCAGAACTGGCAGTAGAGGGCACTTATAGCGATTTCAGTAAGAGGATTGAAAATATTACTGCGGAGAATATAACAGGATTTGATAGTTCAAACTTGGCAGATACTCAAACACTCACCATAACCTTTGCCGAAAAGACAACAACTTATGATATACAAATAATAGCTCCCGACAGTATTTCCATAACTAAACCCGCCTCAAAACTGAGTTATACAGTTGGTGATAAACTTGACATTACAGGACTTGAAGTAACAGGCACATATCCTGACAGCAGCACAAGAGTAGAAACCATATCAAAAAATGATATTACAGGATTCAATAGTGCCTCGGCGGTCAAAAGTCAAACCCTTACAATTACTATATTAGGGAAAATAGTAACTTATACAGTATCTATAGTTGCTTCTCCATCAAATTCATCAATTAACAATAGTGTTCCTACCAGCATTCCAACTTCTACATCAACACCGACTGAGGCAAAAGCCACACCAAACGTAAAGGATGAAGACAAAAAGAAAAACCTGGATGATTCTTCGTTAATTGTAATTGCTACTACTGATACCAAAGGCAATGCATCAGCTAAAATTACACAATCTGAGGCGAATACTGCCATCAATAAGGCACTAGCTAAAGCTGTCAAGGATGGGAAAGAAGCGTCCGCTAAAATTTTGTTTGAAGTGGAAACACCTGCAACAGCCAATGCAGTGGAAGTCAATATAGACAAAGATTCAATAAAGCTAATACATGAAGGTAAAGCCGATTCCTTTACTATTTCATCCCAGGTTGCTTCTATTTCATTCGATAAAAAGACATTTTCAACTATTTCAAATGCAAATTTGGGTGATATAAAAATTACAGCTTCAAAGGTTGAAGCATCAACATTATCTCCGGATACCCGACAAATTGTAGGAGATAGACCTGTATATGATTTCAATGTTACAAGTGAAGAAAAAACCATATCACAATTTGGAGGAAATGTGGCTGTATCAGTTCCTTATTCACCAAAGCCGGAAGAAGATATCAATGCAATAGTGGTTTATTACATAAATGATAAAGGTGTGGCAGAAATAGTTAAAAACTGCAAATACGAAGCCACAACAGGTAAGATCACATTTAAAACCACACATTTCTCAAAATATGCTATTGGCTATAACAAATTAAGTTTCTCCGATGTGACAAGTAATGCTTGGTATAGTGATGCAGTAAGCTTTGCATCATCAAGAGGAATCACTGTTGGTAACGGTAATGGTAAATTTGAACCGGAAAGCAAATTAACAAGAGGTCAATTTATTGTTATGGTTATGAGAGCATATAATTTAAAACCGGATGAGAATTGGACAGAAAATTTCAAGGATGCAGGAAACACATACTATTCCGGATATCTTTCTTCGGCTAAAAGGCTTGGTATAACTAATGGAATCGGAAATGACTTATATGCTCCTAATAAAGAAATAACAAGACAAGAAATGTTTTCTATGTTATATAATATATTAAAGAAAATTGAACAATTACCTGCAATTTCAGATGGTGAAAACATTGAACGCTTCGGTGATTCCGGTAATATCGCTACTTGGGCAAAGGAAGCAATGACTCTGTTCGTAAATAATGGAATCATTAACAGCAGTAATGTAAAGCTTAACCCTCAAGATTTGACAAATAGAGCACAAATGGCACAGGTTATTTATAATCTGTCAAATATGACTTTGTGAGGATAAGCCAATAATTCTGGCTCTTATAGAGCATCTATAATAGGCACTATTAAAAGAAATCCCTCCTAAGTCTCTTGTTATAAGATTTAGGAGGGATTTCTAATTCCCTAATTGTATTCTTTTACCAGTAGTGCACGTATGTATCCGCGATCACAAGAAGTAGACTCAATGTAAAAGCCTCTACCGTAGTAAAACCTGATGAGATCCTTGTATTTGGAAGCAGTGTGAAGGGTAACTCTCTTTATACCCTTGTTTTTTACTACCTTGTCAATCAGATTAATGAGTGATTTGCCTATACCTATATTATGGTATTCGGTATTGACACCAAACCTGCTTATGTATGCAGTGTTATCGGGGTTTATCTTAAGTCGTATTGTACCTACCGGAGTATCATCAATGAAGGCAACAAAAACTTCTTTTGAGTATATGTCCGCAACGATATCCTCGATAGTTTCTTCAAGGGCATCCATTGTTCCTTCAAGGCCGGTATCTTCCATATACTTTTTAAAAGCCATTTTTGTAATGGTTTGGATAGCCTTTGCATCCTCAGCGGTTGCCTTCCTGATTATAAACGAGTAATTCATAGCCAAATACCTTCCTGATTATTGTCCCATTAGTTTAACCATAATAGCTTTTTGAACATGAAGTCTGTTTTCAGCTTCATCAAAAACCAGAGACTGCGAACCGTCAATTATATCTGTAGTAACCTCATAATCCCTGTATGCAGGCAGGCAATGGAGGAAAATTGCATCTTCCTTAGCCTTTGAGAACAGATCGCTGTTAACCTGGTATGGCATGAAGATTTTAATGCGTTCTGCTTTTTCGGCTTCCTGACCCATGCTTACCCAGGTGTCTGTGTATATTACATCTGCATCCTTGACAGCTTCATAAGGATTTTCTGTAAGAACGATTTTAGAGCCCGAAATCTCTGCATCCTTCTGTGCTTCAGCTATGATGTTCATGTCGCACTCATATCCCTTCGGTGAAGCTACAGATATATCCATTCCTACTTTTGCACAGCCATGGAGCAGTGAGTTTGCAATATTATTGCCGTCACCTACATACGCAAGCTTTAGGCCCTTCAATTCACCCTTGTGCTCATAAACAGTAAAGAGGTCGGCTAAAATCTGGCATGGGTGCATAAGATCAGTAAGTCCGTTAATAACAGGAATATCACCGTATTTGGCAAGCTCTTCCACATCACTGTGATCAAAAGTACGTATCATTATACCGTCTATATACCTGGATAGAACTTGAGCTGTATCATATATGGTTTCACCCCTGCCAAGTTGAATGTCATTGGAGCTTAGGAAGAGTGGGTAACCGCCCAATTGATACATTCCCACTTCAAATGAAACCCTGGTTCTAGTAGAGGATTTTGTAAATATCATCCCGAGGGTCTTATTTTTTAAAAGTTTATGCTCTACGCCTTCCTTTAGCTGCCTCTTGAGCTTCTCTGCAAGGCTGAAAATTTCGTTGATATCCTCTAATGTCAAATCATAAACACTTATTAAGTGCTTCATAGTATATTCCTCCTAAAAAGTTATTTTCATGGTTAGGCACGATCGGTTGTTTTTTATAATTCCCATTTAACTTTGTAATTCTGAATATTCGTCCAATGCATAAACCGCAGCATCTTTTTTGTTGATAATATGCTCAAGAACTTCCAATGCGGCATTAGCTGTATCAATTGAGGTAATGCAGGGAATGTTATACTCCATGGCGGTTCTCCTTAACTGGAATCCAAGCCTGGTAGGTATTCTGCCCCTGGTTGGAGTATTGATTACAAGAGAAATATTATCGTTCTTCAAATAATCAAGTATTTCCTCATTGGAAACTGCTTCAACCTCTATTCCTGCCCTTGATAGATATAAATAAGTATCTTCGCTGGCGATGAGCCTAAACCCAAGATCCCAAAGCTTCTGTGCTATGTCCTTGCACTCTTCCTTGTTCCTGTCGGCTACAGATATAAGTGCTGTTCCGTTTAAAGGAATCTTTAGTCCTGACGCTACAAATGCCTTGTAAAGTGCTGTGTGGTAATCCTTATCAACTCCCATTACTTCTCCCGTAGACTTCATTTCAGGTCCAAGGAATGTGTCTACCGTGGTGAGCTTTGAGAAGGAGAATACAGGGGCTTTTACTGCATAAAACTCTGTTTCTTTATAAAGGCCGGGTGTATAGCCCATTTCCTTTAATGTTTTACCCAAAATAAGCTTTGTCGCCACATTTACCATTGGAATACCTGTTATTTTGCTCATGTAGGGAACTGTTCTGCTGGCCCTTGGGTTTACCTCTATTACGTAAACCTTGCCTTCATTGTCTGTTACAAATTGTATGTTAAAAAGCCCTAGAATATTCAGTGCCTTTGACAGCCTTATGGTGTAATCTACAACAGTATACTTAATTTCCTGCGAAAGAGACCTTGATGGGTATACTGAGATGCTGTCTCCCGAGTGAACACCGGCCCTTTCGATGTGTTCCATAATCCCGGGAATAATTACATCTGTAGCGTCGCAGATCCCGTCCACTTCAATTTCCTTGCCTTCTATATATTTGTCAATAAGGATGGGATGTCTTGATGACAAGTCAACAGCCCTGCCCATATATTCATCCAGCATCTGGTCATTGTATACTATTTCCATGGCTCTTCCGCCAAGCACATATGAAGGTCTTACCAAAACAGGATAGCCGATCTGGTTGGCTATAATTTTTGCCTGGTCAATAGAAAAAGCAGTGCTTCCTGGGGGTATGGGTATATCCAGCTTTTCTAACAGCTTAAGAAATTTATCCCGATCTTCTGCAATGTCAATATCAATAACAGATGTACCAAGTATCCGGACGCCCTCCTTTTGAAGGGAAGCCGCCAGGTTTATGGCTGTCTGGCCCCCAAACTGCACTATAACGCCCACAGGCTCCTCTTTTTCTATTATATCGAGCACGCATTCTTTAGTAAGAGGTTCAAAGTAAAGCTTATCAGCAGTATCGAAATCTGTGCTTACTGTTTCCGGGTTGTTGTTTATGATTATTGATTCGTATCCCATTTCTGTAAGTGCTTTGATGGAATGAACGCTGCAGTAATCAAACTCAATTCCCTGGCCTATTCTTATGGGGCCTGAACCGATAACAAGGACCTTTTTGCTTTCAGATACTGTTACATCGTCCTTTTCCTCATAAGTTGAATAATAATAAGGCGTTACTGCTTCAAACTCACCGGCACAGGTGTCAACTATTTTATAAACCGGATTTATGGGGTACTTGTGCCGCAAATCGCTTATTTTATCTACAGATACACGGGTCAGGTTTGCAATGTACGAATCACCGAAACCAATCTTCTTAGCCCTTGTGTATAGGTCATAATCTAAAAATGCTATGCCTGCATTTTTGATGTCTTCCGCCATATTTACGATTTTTTCAAGCTTTTTCAAGAAAAACATATCGATTTTTGTTACCTTGCATATTTCTTCGCAAGTAACACCTTTTTGCAGAGCCTTGCATATAGCAAAAATTCTTTCATCATGGGCTTGTTGGATAAATTCCATCAGTTCTGCCACTGTTTTGTTTTCAAATAAGCTTAGTCCAAGCTGATAATTGATTTTAATATCCAGCGAGTCTATAGCCTTAAGCAGTGACTCCTCAAAGGTTCGGCCTATAGCCATGACCTCACCGGTTGCTTTCATTTGAGTTCCCAGGCTTCGGTCTGCTGTAATGAATTTATCAAAAGGCCATCTGGGCACTTTAGTAACGATATAGTCCAGGGATGGCTCAAAGCAGGCATAAGTATTTTGAGTTACAGAATTCTTTATCTCATCAAGATTTAGGCCTATTGCGATCTTGGCAGCCACTCTGGCAATAGGATATCCTGTAGCCTTAGATGCAAGAGCACTTGAACGGCTAACCCTTGGGTTTACTTCAATGACCACATACTCGAAGCTGTGTGGGTTGAGGGCAAACTGTATATTGCATCCGCCCTTTATGTCCAGAGCACGGATTATTTTTATTGAGGCGGATCTGAGCATCTGATACTCAATATCAGACAAGGTCTGGCTTGGTGCTACAACAATGCTGTCACCTGTATGTACACCCACCGGATCAAAGTTTTCCATATTACATACTACTATGCAGTTGTCGGCACCGTCCCGGATAACCTCATATTCGATTTCCTTCCATCCTGCAACACTCTGCTCAAGAAGGACCTGGTTTATCATACTGAGCTTAAGTCCCTTGCCACAAATATATTCAAACTCATCCAAATTTGTAGCAATTCCACCGCCAGTACCGCCTAATGTATAAGCCGGCCTTATGATAATGGGAAATTTGTTGGTCGCCGCAAACTCCAGAGCATCTGCCATATTGGTGACTATGGCACTTTGGGGGACCTTTTCAGTAATTCTGTTCATGGTTTGCTTGAAAAGCTCCCTATCCTCTGCGAGCTTTATAGACTGCAAGGAGGTTCCTAAAAGCTCTATTCCAAGCTCTTGGAGTATGCCGTCCTCAGAGAGTTCAACAGCCATGTTAAGACCTGTCTGCCCTCCTAAGGAAGCCAGTATTCCATCAGGTTTTTCTTTTATTATAATTTTCTTCAAAAACTCAAGGGTAATTGGCTCTATGTATACATGATCTGCTATTTCTCTGTCGGTCATAATAGTAGCAGGATTACTGTTTACCAATACTACCTCCATGCCTTCCTCGCGAAGGGATTTGCAGGCTTGAGCTCCGGAGTAGTCGAATTCTGCCGCCTGACCTATTATTATAGGACCTGAGCCAATGACGAGCACTTTTTTTATATTTTCCCTTTTTGGCATTTTGACCTCCGATTTAAATCTATAATAAATTCATAAATTCATCAAAAATATAAGCAGAATCCTGTGGGCCTGGAGCGGCTTCCGGATGGTATTGCACGCTAAGTATCGGAAGTGTGTTGTGCCTGAAGCCCTCTGTAGTATTGTCGTTTATATTAACATGGGTAATGGTTACATCTTTGGAAAAGTCCTTTTCCAGAGCGTAGTTGTGATTTTGTGATGTAATATAACAACGGCCTGTTCTAAGGTCTTTAACCGGGTGGTTGCCTCCATGGTGACCGAACTTAAGCTTGTATGTCACCCCGCCCAGGGCAATTCCAAGAAGTTGGTGACCTAAACAGATTCCCATAATGGGTTTTAAACCAATGAGGCTTTCTACAGTGTTCTTAACAGACAACAGGTCCATAGGATCACCGGGGCCGTTAGATAAAAGTATACCTTCAGGGTCATGTTTCACAATGTCATCCAAAGTAGAAAAGGCAGGAAGGATGCATATATAGCAATTCCTGTCCTGCAGAGCCCTTATTATATTGTTTTTCACCCCAAAGTCCATGACAACTATCCTTTTCCCTGGACCGGGTTTATAAACAGGAATTTTTGTAGTAACTTCCATTACAAGATTTCTTTTGCGTTCTTTCTCGGACTTAAGTTTTTCCATCAGTATATCTATGTTCCCGCATTCGCTGGATATTACACCATACATGCTTCCAAACTTTCTGATATATTGAGTCAAAGCCCTTGTATCAATTCCTTTAATACCGGTAATGTTATTGGTTTCAAAGTACTTGTCGGCACTCATGCCGCATCTCCAGTTGCTGGGGTAATCACAAAGCTCACTTACAATAAAGCCTTGTATATGAGGTTTGTAAGATTCATTATCCAATTGGTTGAATCCGTAATTACCTATTAGAGGGTAAGTCATAGCAACTATCTGCCCATTATAGGAAGGATCAGTTGTTACTTCCTGATATCCGGTCATGCAGGTATTGAATACAATCTCTCCGAAAGCTTCACCTTTGCGGCCAAAGCTTTCACCTGTAAAATATGTGCCGTCTTCAAGAACTAAAACAGACTTCATGCAATCTCTCCTTAAACTACAAATTTAGTTGGAAAAGCGGGATAATATAATATCAAATACGTTTATGAAGCCGTCAATGTCTTCCTTGCTCACGATTAGAGGAGGAAGAACCCTCATAATCCCAGGCCCCACATTTCCTACAAGATAACCGCTTTCAAAACATGCTGTAACAAGTTCTTTTGCCTTACCGTTGCTTACTTCGATTCCTATCATAAGGCCTTTTCCCCTTATGTCGGATATGAAGCTATATTTTTCTTTTAAACTGCAAAGCTGTTCTATAAAGTAATCTCCCATTTTTGCTGAGTTTTCAACAAGCTTTTCATTCAGCATGGTTTCCACTACTGCAAGGCCTGCCGCACATGCAAGAGGGTTGCCCCCAAAGGTTGAACCGTGATCTCCGGGCTCAAAAGCCTTGGCAACATGATCTTTGGCACACATTGCACCAATTGGGAATCCTCCGCCTAATGCCTTTGCAAGCGTAAATATATCGGGCTCAATATCGAAGTGTTGATATGCAAGGAGTTTTCCAGTCCTTCCAAGTCCTGATTGGACCTCGTCAAGAATGAGGAAAATGCCTTCCTTATCGCATAGCTCCCTAACGCCTTTCATATACTCAGGTGAAAGGAGATTTATTCCGCCTTCTCCCTGAATTGGTTCCAACATAACGGCACAGGTGTTTTCATTTATGGCATTTTTTAATGCTTCCAGATCATTTGCAGGGACACTGGTAAATGATGGTGTAAGTGGGCAGTATGGTTTTTGATACTTATCCTGGCCTGTAGCTGCGATGGTGGCAAGAGTCCTTCCGTGGAAGGATTTTTCAAGGGTTATGATCTCGTATTTTTCAGGCATTCCCTTTTTCTTAAAGTAAATTCGTGCAAGTTTAATAGCTGCCTCATTGGCTTCTGCTCCGCTGTTTGAAAAGAAAACTTTATCTGCACATGAGTTTTCAACAAGAGCCTTTGCAAGCTTTGCCTGGGGCTCAATGTAATAGAGATTTGAGCAGTGTATAAATTTTTCAGCCTGCGTCTTTATAGCATCAACAAGGTTGGGGTGTGAATGGCCCAAAGCACTTACTGCAATTCCTGCAAAAAGATCTGTATATTTCTTGCCGTCTGTGCTCCATAAGTTTATGCCTTTACCGTATTCAAAGCATACAGGGGTTCTGCTGCCAAATGTATTTACAAAGTATTTTTTGTCAAGTTCCATAATTTCATTCAATTCCATGGTTAAAACCTCCGATCGAAATATAGTGTGCATTTCATGTTTTAGAGCATTTCGTTGTTGTGATACAGTACCTTTTCCTTCATAATCATAGTACCGATGCCTTTATAAGTAAATATCTCAAGTAGAATACAGTGAGGTATTCTGCCGTCAATTATATGGGTTCTGCCAACTCCCTTTTCGAGGGCATCTATACATCCTAATACTTTGGGAATCATTCCACCCTGGATTATTTTCTTATCAATTAATTCATGCACTTCGTTGGTTGTAAGTGCTGATAGTATTTCAGTGCTGTCCTTTGAAGTTTTTACCCCCTCCACATCAGTTAAAAGCATAAGCTTCTCCGCTTTTAAATATGCAGCAATTTCACCTGCTACAGTGTCTGCGTTGATGTTATAGCTTCTACCGTCTTTGCCCACACCTATGGGTGCAACAACGGGGATATATTCATCCTTGGCTATTATATCCAAAACCTTGGAGTTTATATTGGTGATTTTGCCTACATATCCCAGGTCGGTTTCTTTGCCGTCAACTGTTGTGGTATACTGCTCGCACTCTATGAGATTGCCATCTATACCGCATAGACCTATGGCTTTACCACCTTTTTGGTTTAAAAGGGAGACTATTTCCTTGTTGGTTTTACCCACCAGAACCATCTGTGCAACTTCCATCGTAGCTGAATCGGTTACACGGAGGCCATTTATAAATTCACTTTTTATATTAAAGCTGTTAAGTGCCTTGTTTATGTCTGGTCCGCCCCCATGAACCACCACAGGGTTGACACCTATATATTTTAATAGCGTAATGTCTTCCATTACCGAGTTTTTTAATTCCTCATTGATCATTGCATTACCGCCGTATTTTATTACGACAGTTTTTCCGTTAAGCTTTTGTATATATGGAAGAGCTTCTATTAGAATCTCTGCTTTTTTAATTATGGCTTCCATAGATTTATACATTAATGTTCCTCCTGATTTTAATAAAATTATTACAAGTACAATCCGGGTGCTTCGAGGCCGGTTTTTTCATCATATCCGCACATGATATTAAGGTCTTGCACAGCTTGAGCGGATGCTCCTTTACCAAGGTTATCAAGGCATGAAAGTACTACCACTCTGTTTAGCCTTTTGTCTACAACCACGCTGATGTCAATAAAGTTTGACCCGGCAGTAAATTTTGTTTCGGGAAGCTTGCCTTCATCCAACACCCTTACAAAATATTCGTCTTTATAAAACTCTTTATACATATTTATAAGTTCACTTGTGGATGTTTCATTTTTCAAATTGGCATATGATGTACAGAGCATTCCCCTTTTCATTGGAACAAGGTGGGGAGTGAATGAAATCAAAATGTCTTCATTTGCGAGAAAACTCAATTCCTGCTCTATTTCAGATGTATGCCTGTGGTTAGAAACCTTGTATGCCTTATAATTTTCGGTACACTCGCAGAACTGATATGGAAGATCCGTGCTGCGTCCTGCACCCGTAACTCCTGAAGCAGCGTCTATTATTATATTCCTGGTATCTATAATATTGTTTCTCAAAAGCGGTGCTATGCCAAGTATTGAACATGTGGGATAGCAGCCGGGATTTCCAACAATTTTTGCATCTTTTATTTTATCACGGTACAGCTCAGGCAATCCATATACTGACATTTCAAGAAGCTCAGGCATCTGGTGTGTGATACCATACCACTTTTCATAAACTGTTACATCTTTATACCTGAAGTCTCCACTATGGTCTATGACTCTTTTATCAAGAGCTATAAGTTTTGGAATAACTTCCTTTGATACACCATGGGGAAGTGCTGTAATAAAAATGTCAGCTTTTTTAGAAATGCTTTCTATATCCAGTGCATCACATTCCATATCAAAAACGTTTCTCAATGTTGGATATATATCGGAAACTTTTTGCCCAACAAAGTTTTGAGATACGATAGAAGTAACCCTTATGCCAGGATGTTTTTGAAGAAGCCTTAAAATTTCAATTCCAACATATCCTGTGGCACCTATAATTCCTACATTAATCATAAACAACCTCCTGTAAAACAATATTATGAATAAAATCATGAAATGATTTTATCGATCTTGATCGTTGTCGTGAGAAATTTATAATACTCAACTATTACATAATTATACATCCTGATGCATAAAAATTCAATATTTTATTTGAATTAATAGTTTAGGTAACATGTTTTATATATGTATACGGCTTTAAACAAGATATTTATGCAAATTGACCAAGTAGATGCGATAAAATTTGTTAAGAAGTATGTCTGTTAAAATTCTATTATAAATGTTATAGTAGTATTGTGAACTTGTAAAATTATTATAATCGTATTTAACTCAATAGGAGGAGAAAAAATGGCTAGTGTTAAGCTGAAAAATGTATACAAAAGATATGCTGGTGGTGTTACAGCTGTTAATGATTTCAATATGGATATAGAAGATAAGGAATTCATCATATTGGTTGGACCTTCAGGTTGCGGAAAAACTACTACACTCAGAATGATTGCAGGTTTAGAAGATATATCCGAAGGCGAGCTGTACATAGGCGATAAGCTTGTTAACGATGTAGACCCTAAAAACAGAGATATAGCGATGGTTTTCCAGAACTATGCTTTGTATCCTCACATGACAGTTTTCGAAAACATGTCCTTCGGTTTGAGACTTAGAAAAATACCAAAGGATGAAATAAAGAGAAGGGTTCATGAAGCAGCGAAGATTCTTGATATAGAACATTTGTTAGACAGAAGACCAAAGGCGTTATCCGGTGGTCAGAGACAGAGGGTTGCGTTAGGCCGTGCTATAGTTCGTGAACCTAAAGTATTCTTAATGGATGAGCCTCTCTCAAACCTTGATGCAAAGTTAAGGGTTCAGATGAGAACAGAAATCAACAAGCTCCATCAGAAGCTCCAGACAACTTTTATATACGTTACACATGACCAGACAGAAGCCTTGACAATGGGTACAAGAATAGTTGTTATGAAAGACGGTTATGTACAGCAGATAGATACTCCTCAAGCACTTTACGAAAGACCATGCAATATGTTCGTTGCAGGATTCATAGGAAGCCCTCAAATGAACTTTATAAATGCAAAGGTTGAAAAAAGAGGCGACGGTATATACCTTACTTTCGGTAAGGATATAATCAAGCTGCCTGAAGGAAAGGCAAAGAAGCTTGAAGGAACAGACTATATCGGCAAGGAAGTTATTTTAGGTATCAGGCCTGAATGTTTACATGATGAGCCAGCTTTCCTTGATCAGATGTCAGACAGTTTAGTTGAAGCAAGAATTGAATTGACAGAAAATCTTGGTTCTGAAACTTACCTTTATATGGTAGTTGATGATGTTGACTTTACAGCAAGGGTTAACCCAAGAACAAAAGCAAGAGCTGGAGATATCATAAAGATAGCTTTTGATACAAACAGAATACACCTGTTTGACAAAGAAACAGAAAAAACAATAATGAACTAATTACTACGATCACCTTTAAATACCTTTAAATTAAGGAGAAGATTAAATTTAATCTTCTCCTTTTGTAATGTGTATATGTTTTACGTTGCGATTTTGCTATGTCTAGGAAATTATGGTGTATTCTACACCACAATTTCTCACGACGGTCTTTCAAGGAAACAAAATCGCGTTGCGATTTTGTTTATTTAGTGTATAATTATTTAAAAGGATGAAATACAAATTGAACACAATTTATTCATAATACTATACAAAATATATTATTGCTGAGGTGGATAGATATGCAGTCAAAGATATATCAGAGCCTTGTCTATCAAATTAGAGAAACAGTAGATGCCGAGTTTGGGGTATTAGATGAAACCGGTGTTATCATAGCATGCTCCGATGAATCCAGGATTGGAGACATAGATGAGAATGCAGCCTATATTATTGAGTCTGATGAAAAAATAAAAAGTATTTCAGGATACTCATACCAAAAAATATTAAATCGAAATAAGCTTGAAAACATGGTTTTTTTGGCTATGGATGGAGAATTGGGAATTAAGTTTCTTTCATTAATTACGATAAATATAATGAATGCTAATTTATCGCATGAAGAAAAGCTTGATAAAGGGACTTTTATTAAAAATATAATACTTGATAATATTCTGCCCAGTGATGTGCTCCAGAAATCCAGGGAATTGCATCTTTCCAACAATGCGGCAAGGGTTGCAATACTTATAAGAACAGAGAACACCAAAGATATGTCTGTTTGCGAAATGGTTTATGACGTGGTATCCAAATTATTCCCCAACAAAGCAAGGGATTTTGTTGTTGTTGTGGACGAAGTAAATATTGTACTGATAAAAGAATTAAAAAACAGGGATGATGCAAGTGAAATTGATTCTATAGCCAGAACCATACTTGATACATTAAGTGCAGAGGTAATGATTAATGCAAGTATAGGTATAGGTTCCATTGCCGATAACATAATGGAAGTAAAAAACTCATACAAGGAGGCCCAGTCCGCAATATCAATCGGAGGGATCTTTGAAAATGATAAGAATATTATAAACTACAATAATTTGGGCATAGGCAGGTTGATTTACCAGCTTCCGCCTATCCTTTGCAAGCTGTTCTTAAACGAAGTGTTTTCCGGCGAATCCAAATTTCATGATAATGATCATAGAAATGACTCTAAGGGCGAATCAAAAGAAAAGCTGGACAATGATACCGTAGTGACAGCACTTAAATTTTTTGAAAATAACCAGAATGTTTCGGAAACTGCAAGGGCTTTGTACTTACACAGAAACTCGGTAGTATACAGACTGGATAAGGTTCAAAGATTGACAGGGCTTGATATTAGGATATTTAACGAAGCTGTTATTTTCAAAATAGCATTGATGGTGAAAAAATATTTGGACTATAATGAAGAGCAGATAAAGAATAATAGGAACTAAAGCTCATTTTTAAGGAGAGTTGTTGTGATAAACTTTGAAAATGTTACAAAAATATATCAAAACGGCACTTTGGCACTTGCCGGTATAAATTTAAAAATAAATAAAGGCGATTTTGCGTTTTTTATAGGACAAAGCGGATCAGGTAAGTCCACAATGATTAAGCTGATTTTAAGGGAAGAGGAAGTTTCAGATGGTACTGTAAGTGTTAATGGTTTTAATGTTACCACAATGGGCAGAAAGGAAATACCTTTTTTTAGAAGGAGCATTGGTGTGGTTTTTCAGGATTTTAGGCTCCTTTCAGGAAAAACTGTTTATGAGAATGTTGCATTCGCAATGCAGATTGTAGAGGCATCCCCAAAAGAAATAAGAAGGCGTGTTCCGATGGTACTGGGTTTGGTAGGGCTAAGCAATAAGGCCAAGGCCTATCCAAATCAGCTCTCGGGTGGGGAACAGCAAAGAGTTGCTCTTGCACGGGCTTTGGTAAATAATCCAGTATTGCTTGTAGCAGATGAACCGACGGGAAATCTTGACCCAGAGACTTCATGGGGAATTATGAAGCTTCTGGAGGAAATTAATCAGATGGGGACCACTGTGGTTGTCGCTACGCATGAGAAAAATATAGTTGATACAATGAAAAAAAGGGTTATCGCACTTTCAAAAGGAGAAATTATAAGGGATCAGGAGAAAGGTCAATACAAAGATGAAGATACGAACCACCAAATATATAATTAAAGACGGTATTATAAATGCATACAGAAATAAGTTAATGTCTCTTGCATCTATAGTTATAGTAACTGCATCACTGCTTGTTTTTGGTATTTTTCTTATAATTAGCATGAATCTGAAATTTAAGATAGACGATATGATGGTAAAGCAGCTTCAGATTGAAGTATACTGCGACCCAAATCTCGACGAAACACAGGTAAAGGATATAGAGGCAAATATAAGAATGAACAGCAATGTTTCAGATGTCAGGAGGGTCACAAAGGAAGAGGCTTTGGCAAGATGCAAAGAGCTTTTGGAAGACGGCAGTATATTGGAGGGCTATGACGGCAGCTTTCTTCCGGAATCCTTTATTATTAAAATAAAAGATTCTGAGCATATAAAAAGTACAGTAGACACATTTAGAAGCACAAAAGGTGTTGAAAGTATAGGTTTTCTGGAGGAAAATGTAGATCAATTATCCAATATATCTTACTGGGCAAGAATCATCAGCATGCTTCTTTTGGCAATACTTTTATGCGTTTCGGTATTTATTATATCCAACACAATAAAGCTTACGGTTTTTGCACGGAGAAAAGAAATCAATATAATGAAATATATAGGTGCAACAGATTGGTTTATCCGCTTGCCATTTATTGTTGAAGGTATTATAATAGGCTTTGTAGGAGCTGTAATATCATTTATAATAACCTACTATTGTTACAGCACTATTGATGCCCAGCTCAGCAAAGGTGTTTTGGGTGAAAGCCTTAGCTTTGTAAGCATCAATTCAATTGTGCTTTATGTTGTCGGTTCCTATTGTATTATAGGAATTTTGGTCGGAGGGATTGGAAGCGGTATATCTATAAGAAAATACCTTCGTGTATAAATATGTATAAGGGTGCATAAATATAAATTTTACTGATGATAAATCAAACTTAAAATCACTAATCTTACATTTGCACTAATCAATTTAGTGCAAATGTAAGATTAGTTATGGTTTTAATATGACGAGGAGGCTGTTATGAAAAAGCAGGTTTCTATTACTCTTATAGTTATAATGATTTTAGCTACTGCATTATCTTCTACTGCAGACAAGCTCAGTGATACAAAGAGACAAAGAGAAAATATAAACAGCAAAATAAACAGTATAAGCAAGCAGAAAAAGCAGGAGCAAAGCAAGCTTAGGTCTGCAATTGATGAGAAAAAATACATAACAGAGGTGCAGAATACTAAAAGTACCGAATACCAAGAGCTTATAGCTGAAAAAGAGAACCTTGAGAAGGAAATTGAGGAAATCCAGAATTCTATCGATGAGACACTGGAGAACTATAAAAAACAGGAAGAGCTGTTTAAGACCAGGCTAAAGGTAATGTATGAGAATGCCAGCTATGGAAAGACAAATACCATACTGAAATCAAAAAATATTACAGACTTTTTTGCAAGGCTTAAATACATGCAAGCCATATCAAAAAAGGATAAGGAGCTTATTGAAGAAATTAAACGAGCTAAATCCGATATTGAATATAAAAAAAGCCTCAAGGAAAAAATGAAGCTTGATAAAGAAAGTATGATCGGCAAAAAGAAAAAGCAAATTGAAAGCCTTAAAGCATCAAGGGCTGATTTGGAAAATGAGATCAGAGAGATAAACGATAAGCTTGAAAAGCTTGATGAGCAGGAAGACGAGCTTATCAAAAAATCCAAGGAATTGGAAAGTCAGATCAGGTCTCTTCAACGAAAAGTAAAGTACATTGGCGGCAATATGATTTGGCCTGCACCGAGTTCCCACAGTATAACTTCCTATTATGGCAACAGGTTCCATCCTGTATTGAAAAAGTATAAAATGCATACTGGAATAGACATTGGAGCATCATCAGGATCTTCAATTGTAGCTGCAAATAAGGGCGTTGTTATTGTAGCAGGGTGGCAAAGCGGATATGGTAATACTGTAATTATTGATCATGGCGGAGGGATTGCAACCTTATATGCTCACTGCAGTAAGCTTTTGGTGAGTACGGGACAAAGCGTGGATGCTGGAGCAGTTATAGCTAAAGTTGGAAGTACAGGATTGTCTACAGGACCACATTTGCATTTTGAAGTAAGAAGAAATGGGGCTACAGTTAACCCCCTCCAATATGCACGTTAATTTTTTATACATTAAAAAACGGCTGAAACGCCCTACATTGTTGTCACAATATATAAACCCGGATAAGTCTGGGTTTATAAGTGTTTTTTGATGCATATTATTATATTAATAAACTACCTAAGGAGTGTTATGTTTTGAATAATGAAAAAAGTATAGTTGCAGGGATGATATCTTTGGTATTTGTGACAGCAGTAATTACGTTTATATTGACATTCTTTCTGTTTAATGGGTTTAATTTGATGGGTAGCGGAAATAATGTCTCATTCGATAAAAAAGAAGTTGATAAGGAAAGTGTAGAAAAATTTAATCAAATAAAAGGAATACTAAAAAATACCTATTATGACAAGGTTGACGAAAACAAGATGCTTGAGGGGGCCATCACGGGCATGACAGATGCATTGAAGGATCCCTATACCGTATATTTTACAAAGGAACAAATGAGCAGTTTTTCCGAACGCACTGAGGGAGAATACGTTGGTATCGGTATGAATGTAATAATGGATAATGACGGGATATTGACTATTGTGGAGGCCTTTGAGGGATCGCCGGCTAAAAAGGCAGGGCTTACACAAGGCGATAAAATTATTAAAGTTGACGGAAAAGATGTAACTTCAATAAAAGACGAGAATCTCATCATTAAAATGATTAAGGGAAAAGAAAATACTACAGTTAAAGTTACAATTTACAGACCATCGGAAGAAAAGTCCATAGACCTTGATATTATCAGGAAAAAAATAAAAGTTTCAAACATAAAGTGGGAAATGCTAGAAGGAAATATTGGTTATATCAGGATTCTTATGTTTGACAATGATGCATATTCGTATTTCAGTAGAGCCTTAAATGAACTTTTAGACAAAGGGCTAAAAGGTCTTATTATAGATGTAAGGGATGATCCTGGGGGTGACTATGAGCAGGTTGTAGAAATCGCCGACAGGCTATTACCAAAAGGTCTTATAGTTTATACAGAGGACAAAAATAAAAAAAGGGATGAAAAATTGTCTGATGACAGGCAGTTTGGTTATCCGATGGCAGTGCTTGTTAATGGTAATAGTGCAAGTGCCTCCGAGGTATTATCGGGAGCTATCAAGGATCACCAAAAGGGTAAATTAATAGGCACAAAGACATTTGGAAAAGGCTTGGTTCAGCAGGTTTATGGTTTTAAAGACGGTTCAGGGTTGAAGGTAACGGTTTCAAGGTACTTTACCCCTTCCGGCAAATGTATTCAAGGTATTGGCATAGAGCCCGATTTAAAGATAGAGTCCCTTGACGAGTACAAGGATTATCCGGTGTCACATATTCCTAGAGAAAAGGATGTCCAGTTTAAAAAAGCAGTCGATTATATTAAAGAGCAAGTTAAATAGTTTGTATTATATATAAATATTGTATAAAACCAGCACATTTCCACATACTAAGGCATGAATGAAAAATTTATAGCGGAAGTTATTTTTTGATCATGACTAAATGAAAAGCGTATAAAGCGATTTTGTACTTCTTTTATGGAGGTGGATTTGTGGAGAAAATTGAAGAAATAATAAAAAATCAGGTTGTAGCCGAATTGGGCTTAAGCGAAAAGGTGAAAAAACTTGGGTGGAAGGGCCTGACTGCGAAGGAAACCGGAAGAATTGGCGGAATAGTCTCAAAAAGAAAGAAGCTATATTATGCAGGAGAAAGTCAGCAAGCTTGATTTGCTGACTTTTTAAATGTCTAGGAAATTATGGTGTATGCTACACCACAATTTCTTATGACAACATCAAGGTTGACAAAATCATTTCATGATTTTGTTCATATATTTTAAAAGTGGTATAAGGGGGAAGTGTTATTTACAATAATTTTGCATATGTTTATGACAAGCTGATGTATGATGTGGATTACAAAAAATGGTCGGATTATATTGAGAGTATATTCAAAAAATATAGTTGTAAGCCTTCATTAATGCTTGATTTAGGGTGCGGTACCGGAAGTGTTTGCATCAATCTTGCCGAAAAGGGCTATGAAATGATAGGAGTAGACCTGTCTTGCGAAATGCTTTCGTGTGCATCTGAAAAGAGCAAGGAGAAAGGACTTGACATATTATACCTAAACCAGGATATAACTGAGTTTGAATTGTATGGAACTGTTGATGCTGCATTATGTTTAATGGATACTATAAATTATATTACCGATAAGAGAAAACTTAAAAATTTTTTCAAGCTTGCTGCAAACTACCTAAATCCAGGTGGATTATTAATTTTTGATATAAATTCAGAATTTAAACTGGAAAACACTCTGGGAAATAATGTATTATATGAAGTAGGCAAGGATATTACGTACATATGGGCAAATAATTATAATAGATCTAAGAGAATATGTGAATTTGATTTAACTTTTTTTGTAGAAAATCAGGGTAAATATGACAGGTTTGATGAACTCCATTATGAAAGGGCTTATTCTATAGCAGAACTAAAAACACTAATATCAAGTATAAAAGGTATGGAGCTTTTAGGTATATATGACCAATTCTCCTTTAGAAAACCGGAAACAGAAAGTGAAAGGATTTTCTTTGTATGTAGAAAGTCACAGTGAGGAGGTTTGGATAATGGGTTTTTTTGAGCGTGTATATGAAATAGTTAGAAAAATTCCCAAGGGAAAAGTGGCAACATATGGTCAGATTGCAAGAATGGCGGGCGAACCCAAAAAATCCAAAATTGTGGGATGGGCACTGCATTCAAATCCATATAAAGGAGATGTGCCTTGTCACAGAGTTGTAAACAGGCATGGGGAACTAGCCGGAGGATTTGCATTTGGAGGAAGAGAAGCACAGAAAGATCTTCTTATTAAGGAAGGTATAATATTTGATATGAATGAAAAAATAAATTTAGGCATATATTTGTGGAGATGCGATGAAGAAAATATTGGCTCTTGACTTTATGTTCTTTATTGTTCTTGACAAGCTGTTGAATAGTGTGATAAAATGTTGTAGAATTGATGAGGCATGCAATATGCCTACAAAACTAGTATTTATTTCAGGAGGAGTTCTAGATGGAAAGAGGAAGAGTAAAGTGGTTTAATGCTGAAAAAGGATTCGGATTCATCGAAAGAGATGGCGGAAATGACGTATTTGTTCATTTTTCGGCAATAAACATGGACGGCTTTAAGACACTTGAGGAAGGTGCAGAAGTTGAATTTGAAGTAGTTGAAGGAGCTAAAGGTCCTCAGGCTGCTAAAGTTCAGAGAGCTAATTAATTTAGTTCAACACCGAAACTAAAACGGTAATGAGCCTTATCTACCCCGGTATAATTTATATCGGGGTTTTCAATTTTTTAATATATATTTTTAAAATATATATTGTAAGAAACAATTTATTACAAAACATATAATATAAGTTTGAAAGGACTATATAATAGCATGCAGGATTATATAATAAGCGGCACAGCAGCTGACGGCAAGCTGAGGGTATTTATGGCCGACACAACCGATATGGTAAGGGAAGCAAGCAGGGTACACAACCTTACTGCAATTGCTTCTGTCGCATTGGGAAGAACATTGACGGCAGCTGCTTTAATGTCCAAGACACTAAAGGGTGAAAAAGACATAATAACAATACAGGTGAAGGGCAGCGGCCCTATAGAGGGAATAGTAGTTGTAGCGGATTCCAAATCAAATGTAAGAGGATATGTTTACAATCCTCAGGTGGACAACATTTTTACCGATGAAGGCAGACTGGATATTGCTTCGGCTGTCGGAAAACCAGGGTACCTTAACATAATAAAAGATTTAGGCCTTAAAGAGCCATATGTTGGATACGTTAATCTGGTGTCAGGAGAAATAGCTGAGGATTTATCCTGTTATTTCTATTATTCAGAACAGATCCCAACTATTGTATCACTTGGTGTACAGGTTGACTCGGATGAGAGTATAATAAATTCCGGCGGATTCTTCATTCAAGTTATGCCGGATGCCGATGAGGGGATTATTGATGATCTGGAAAAAAGAATTAAGACCATACCTCCGGTATCAGAGCTTTTAAAGAATGAAAAGGCCGAGGATATTTTAAATGTTATACTTGAAGGCTTAAGCCCCAAGGTTACTGAAATGGGACAGTGCAAATATCTTTGCAACTGCTCTAGGGATCGCATGGAAGCAGGCTTGGTCAGCTTGGGGAAAGATGAGATAAATGACATAATAAACGAACAACATCATGCAGAGCTGGTCTGTCATTTCTGCAATGAAAAATATCAATTTACCGAGCAAGATTTGAAGGATATTGTTGAGAGGCTTTAAGGATTAATATAGAAATTGTGAATTTGTAAGTATTAATTAGAAATATTAAATAATAGCTAGTAATAGAGATATAATTTACAATAATAATTAAATTTAGTGTTGACATTATGAATTTATTTGAGTATACTATCAATTGTCGCTTGTGGCTGATGATGAGTTGAAGCACCAAAAGCATCAAGTTCTAAGTTAGACGATTTAATTTGGCCCGGTAGTTCAGTTGGTTAGAATGCCAGCCTGTCACGCTGGAGGTCGAGGGTTCGAGCCCCTTCCGGGTCGCCATAAATGCCCAGATAGCTCAGTCGGTAGAGCAGTGGACTGAAAATCCACGTGTCGCTGGTTCGATTCCGGCTCTGGGCACCATTTGCGGGTTTAACTCAGCGGTAGAGTGTCACCTTGCCAAGGTGAAAGTCGCGAGTTCAAATCTCGTAACCCGCTCTACAACTGAGACTAGAAATTAGAAACCGTAAGGATCTAGTGTCTAGTCTCAGTGATATGGCGCCATAGCCAAGTGGTAAGGCAGAGGTCTGCAAAACCTTTACTCCCCAGTTCAAATCTGGGTGGCGCCTCTCAAACCTACAGAATTATGTGTTCTGTGGGTTTTTTAATGTCTCTCGAATCAATCAGGGATAAAGGTTTACCCTTTTAACTTTCAAATTAAAATTAAAGTTTAGGGGTATTTTGCTATGCAAAGGAAACGTATAAAAAACATTTCTAATGTAACAAATAATCATTACGAGACTCTTCATGAAGCTATGAGTGATTTTCTTAAGTTTAAGACAGCACAAGGGATGTCAGAGTTGACAATTAGGGCTTATAACAATACTTTTGAAAGGTTTATGAGACAGTCTGGTAATTTAGTGCAAATTGATATACTAAAAAAGAGTTATTAGCTTTCTTAACACCACTATCAGATGCGTGTCCTGCTAAATTTAATAGACCATATAGTAACCTAAATGCTTTATTTAACTGGCTTATTGGACAAGGAGCAATTCAAATTAATCCCCTCCTATCTATTGGGCTAAGAAAGAAAAGGGATGAAGGTAGAATACGTTGTGTTGATACAAATTGTATTAAAGAACTGCTTAAGGTTATAGAACTTAATACTTTGTAGTTCAGCACTTTAACGTCGGGGGCAAAGTCAAATTAATATCTCTTGCAAAACAATAAAAACGGCAGAATAAAAATTCTGAAAGCACAATCTTAATGCTAAAACAGCAAATTGGAGCATGTATTACTATCAATGCATAGTATTCGTAATCTCACATGATTACTGTCTAATTGAACGTAAGAAAAAGAAAACGCCTATGCCAAGGCATAAGCGACAGTGAGCTGATTGATAAATATTATAAAACAGGCAATATGTTAAAGAAAGTTGCAATTGCTTCTATATTACAGGATCGCGGTTATGTACCCAAAGACGTTAAATGGCTTAAACTGTAGAAATTTAATTGCTTTATTCAAACGTGAAATATGAATGCTTATTAAGCTTCTTTTAAATACCGTGATTCTGCTGCAAAGGTTAATGAATTTGCTAGTAAATCAATGATATACTAACATAACTGCGAAGGAGATGTTAAAATGGCAAACTGGATAGCAAGGTGGGTTTTACTATACCTGTATCCAGATAATGTAAGTATTAAGAGTGTAAAAACGACCTAAAAAATATACACGAAAAGCGGAAAAGCATCATATCTTTTTCTTATTAGAAAATCTGATTTCTGGAAAATTTAATAAAAACTGAAAACGATGCTTTTGAAAATCAATGCTTTTGCCGAAATAAAGAAAAGAATGGCAGCGATTAAAACCGGTTTATGGAATTTATAAAAAACAACTGGATGCCAGTAGCAAAATGTTGCTGAGTAAAAGGGAGGCTAAAATGATAAAAATTAATAAGCTTGGTTACATGTCAATTGGTGTAATACTTGCACTTATTCTTGGTACAACTACACCTGCATCTGCGGCTGCTAAAGAGGTAATCAAACAACTTACAGCATGCTTCACTTCCGGTGGAAAAGCTATCAGCCTTTATGTAAATGGTACTAAGGTTGATAAAGATTCTAACGGTAAAGCTGTTACCCCGTTTGTTGTTGACGGGACCACATACTTACCTGTTAGGGCTATCTCTGACGTCTTAGGGAAAGGCGTTACTTGGGATGGTTCTACTGCATCAGTTAAGATTACGGATAAAACAGCAACCACTTCTGACACTACTTCAATTAAAACTGATGATAAGACAACACCTACTCCTAAAGTCAAGACTACTACTTATCAGGATAATGATCCAAATATTATTGTTACGAAAGATGAAAATGGTGCTATTCATGAAGTGCTAAAAGTTGGTGATTACGAAGATGATAAGGATGCAATGGGGCAATGGGAACAAATCGGCTTTGTTAAAACGCCTGAAGATTTTGATGGAACCGATTCAACAAAAAGAAGTTATATATGGCCATGGGAAATTGACAGTGTTGAAACTCTTGAAAAATTTGATTCAATAGAGTTGACAAGACGGGATTTTGTGGACCCCATTACTTATACCTTCTATATGGGATGCGTAAGAATGATGGTAACCGGTGTTCATTCCGATGGAAATAAAGAATTTGTGCCTCTTGCCTGGACTAAAGGTTATATCGCTTCTATGGGCAATGGATATACCGTTTCACATTATGAAATACAGCACCTCAACGGTAAAACATTTATGTTTATACAATTTAAGGGTGACAATTATACCATCAGGGGTCAAAAACCTTTTTACATAGTGCTTATAAAAACTTCTGATATGCCAGATCCGAGAGCCAGGCAAATACCGTTTAAAGTTAATGGTGTTGCTGTAAATTTGCCCGGGAGTATTAAAGATGATAATGCAAAGCTTACTACTACAATAGATGCTGACGGTAAATGGCATGACAAATTGGATTATACTTTCACATCAGATAAGGATGCTGGCGGTGAATGGCAATATTTTAACAAATATGATTATCTTTATATGTATTATCATTTTAATCCTAATGACGCTCCACATTCTCCGACGTCTTGGTCTGGTATCAGTATTTATGATGACGGTATAATGTATGAACACGGGACAACGAATGGAAAACGTTATGATTCCTATAGCCGCTGGACTAAAGGATACATTGGTTTGGAGAATAGTGAATTTATCTCTGCTTATGCCATAACTACCATTAATGGTAAAACGTTTATGATAGTAGAACATAAGAATGGAGATTATGTCAGAACTGGTAATATTTCTGAATACTATGTGTTTGTAAAAACATCGGATACACCAGCACCGCCTCCAGCTCCAAGGGATGAAAACAGTAATCTGGTATCAAAATAATAATTTGATGCCAGTAACAAAACTTATTATACGAAGGAGGATATTGAAATGAAAAGACTTAACAAAATTGGGGATATAGCTCTCGGAATGATTCTCACATTCATCGTCTGTACAGCAACACCTGCTTTTGCGGCAGCTACTAAAGAGGTAGTGAAACAGATAACGGCATGTTTCACATCTGGTGGTAAACCCATCACTGTATATGTTAATGGAGTTAAAATCGATAAAGATTCTAACGGCAAAGCCGTTACTCCATTTGCTGTTGATGGTACTACATACTTACCTGTTAGAGCTATTGCTGATGCTCTGGGTAAGGATGTTACTTGGGATGGTACTACAGCATCAGTTAAGATTACTGATAAAGTAGTATCTTCAACTGATACAACATCTACTACTTCGGCAGTAACACCTACACCTGCTACTACTCCTATACCGGATACAACAGCTTCTTTTGATGATCAGATTAATGCTCTTGTCTCTAAGATCACTGTCACAAAGGGTAAAGACGGCAGTATGCATGACTCTATGGACTATAAATTCGTATTGGATAAGGATGTAGTTGGTGAATGGCAACAAATTGACTTTGTTGCTTCACCTGATCAACTTGATTCAACTGATATAACCCGTAGAAAATATGTTCAGTTGGGTATTCATAACTTCTATGACGACGGTAGAGAAGTATCATATTGTATTAAGAGCGATGGAGGTATGACAGAAAAATGGACTAAAGGGTATGTCTTTGGTTCAATGGATGGTATTACTACTATTTCATCTTATGTAATAAAGCAGCTCGATGGTAAAACATTCATGTTCATTCAATGGAAATGTAGTGATTATACCGTCAGAGGTCAAAAACCTAATTACTATGTGTATGTGAAAACATCCGATACACCAGATCCGGATTTTGCTAAAAAGTAATATATAAAAGCATTAGTGTTGCAAAAAATTTTCAGCAAAAAGTCAATGTAAATTCATTACTGGTATAGCTTGCACCCATAAGAAAATAATGGGTAGTGCAAGAGAAAAAGAGAGTAGCCTCTTAAGGCTGAACACTATAAAATTTAAAAAC
>NZ_DATCTU010000097.1 GCF_036567765.1 Pseudobacteroides sp. | reverse complement strand
GGTCAATTTTAAGTGTAAATCCTAGGGTTTCGATGTAATCATTTTTCAAATATGCTAAAATCCTATATTCTATGAACTAAAGGGTCAATTTTAAGTGTAAAAACTTTAAAAAAGGGGTCAATTTTACTTGACAATCTACAGTAAAATATAGTTCAAATATTAACGGCATTTATACCATAAGAAATAGATGGAATTCAGGATGGTGCAATAAATGTCGCTGATGCTATTCAGGTAGCAAAATATTTCAATCTTGATATAAGCAGTCCGTCCTGAGTATGATAAAAAAGCAGATTTAAATATGGACTTTACAAAAATATTTCAGATTTAATAATAATTGCTAAAAATTTCGGTAAGACGACTAATTCATATGATTCAAAGCATAGATTTGGTTGGTATTCATCCCTCAGCAATTAACTCGAGGCATGGCGGATAGCAAAATGTAGTTCATATATAACAATATACAAAATACGAAAAGTGGTAATGTTGTAAATCCAGGACATTAAGAAGGCCGGTTTAATTCCGGCCTTTATCAAGCAATCTATTTCAATGTGGATAGCTTATTGGATAACAAGTTAATATAGCTGTCAATTTTGCTGCTATCCCCACTGTCTCTGGTTTCCCATAATCTAATAATCATGTTTCCCTTTTGGAAAAATACATATGTAACATATGTATCAGTTAGTTGAAACATTGTTTCTGCACTTGATCGTAACTGGTTCTTGTACGTAACGAAATATCTATCATTTTCCGTTCCGCTACTGTTCATAATCCCATAATCTTTACTATAATTTTTATAGTTGAAATTGTATGATTTACAGGCATTCTCCACACTGTCAAATACAGATACCTTAATATCTAAATGAGCTCCTTTAGGGTCAACACCTGTTAGCATTTCAATAATTCCATCTGACCGTTTTACTGACACCGCAGTATTTACGCCATTGGTAGTATTAACTTCGAATGAGCTAAATGATTCAATGCTCTCAATAATGTCTTTAACACTTTTTATATTTGAAGAAATTTGCAGATTCGTCATTGGTGTAACAACTATATTTTCTTTTAACCTGACATTTCTAATACAAACCTTTTTTGAAAAAAGTAACATTACCACTGCTATTAAGATCAATAGAATGCCAGTAAGTCTTAAGGCATTAAACCCATTTTTAAATTTAACAATTAGTATAATTCCTGCTGCTATTGTAATTAAAGATGTAACTATAACAATTAAAAAACTTATTAATCCATTGCGAAATGCCATAAATTTTCTCCTCACCTATTTCCTTAAATGGCTTTCAAACTCTCCGTTAAAAAGTCTGACTTTTAGATGCACAGTAATTAACATCCTTCATAAATTGTGTAATAGCATCTTTTGTCTTTTGTTCTGTTGCCTTATACCTCTGACTTCCAAATTTCTCTCCAGAATCTATCGGATCATAGCCACCTGCCGGATTTTTTACAAGATCGTAACGTGGATCATCAAATATCTTTATTTTATCATATCCACTATTAGCATGATGAGCATTCACACCAAGTGGGCCAGTATCCCAATCCATATGTGCATCAATATCTTGATATGGATGTAATGCTTTTCCTAACTGTTCAAGAGATTTTTTACGTTGTTTTTCTCTTTCCTCCATCAGGCTTTGTAAACAACTATTTTTTGCTTTCTCTTCACTCATGAAAACCTTTTTGATTTTATAGGAATATGAATTTTCTATATTTGCAACATTGTTGGCATAATCTTTTTCAGCATTATTCCATGTGTCAACAGATTTTTTATAATACTCATCAAAGTGTTGCTGTCTTGTATCTACGCCAGTACCTTTGGTTTGATCAAAATGCCAATCCTGTGTCGCTTTAAGGAAAGGACTTGTTGTAGGGTCTGAATCAACACCGTTATCAGCATTTCCAACTATACTTCCATATTTTTCATTATCTAATAATTTTGAGGCTATCTCAGTTGTTACATCTTTATGGACTAATTCGCCCCAATGTCCACTTGGGTCAAGATACTTAACAGGATTATTTTTTACATATGAATAGAGGTTTAATCCATCGCCTCTGTATGTGTCTTCTTGTGTAAACCTACCAACTACAGGGTTATAGAACCTAGCTCTAAGGTAATATTGTGCTGTAACTTGATCATACTGCTCTCCAGCATACCTGAATCTATTCTGCACCTTCTCTACAGCTTCAACTGTATTACCAAATGCATCATACTGATACCGATTCACTACACTTCCGGCTGCATCAACCAATGCCGTTACATCACCGTGGGCGTTGTTGATATAATAATAACTCTTGCCCGTAACTTCCTTGTGAGCAAGAAGCTCATACCCCCTGATGGAAGAATGCTTGAGGCTTCCGCTTCCATCTAGTTCCGACACTATATCTCTTCCGCTGAACACAAACCTACTAACATTGCCGTTTTCCTGCACCTCATACCTTAGACCTTCAGGGTCATAAACATTTTTAATAAACCCTCCTGCCGGGCTCTGTACAGATGCTGTCCTGTTAAAGCAGTCGTATGTATACTTTGTTATACCCCTATTGCCGCTCTCCTGAATCAGATTGCCGTGGGGATCATACTGGTAATTAGTATGTGCAGCTCCTTCAACCTTCTCTACCAATCTATTTCTTTTGTCATAGCTGTATTCTTCTTTGATATTACCCTTTATTCTACTTATTCTGTTTCCTGCAAAGTCATATGTAAATATTTCTTCAACATCAGGATAAACCACTTTTTCCAGCCTGTTAAGCTTATCATAGCGAAAGCTTGTAACGCTTCCATTTTCAACTTTTTCAACCTGATTCCCATTGTTATCATAGAAATACATATGTGAAATTATTTCTTCACCGGCTTTATTCCTTGATATGATGGATGCTATATTTTTATCATTATCATAGCTGTATTCCACAGTTGTTCCATTACTATAACATATTGAGGCTACAGTACTATCAAGGTTGTAGATGTAGGTGGCTTCCTTTTGTTCTGCGTCCCATACCTCCGAAAGCCTTCCAAGTTCATCATACTTATAAGTTGTAAGTTTTCCTGAGATATCTTTAAGCTCAATAAGGTTGCCTTCTTTATCATACTTGTAGTTAAGAACAGGCTTTCCATTTGCTCTCTTGGACTTCAACTTTAAATTAGGAGTATACTCATAAAAGTAACTGACAGCACCATTGACAGCAGCTTTAAGGCTTCCATCCAGATTGTAGGAGTATTCTTCCCGATAGCCTGATGCCATATCCCTTTTTAAAACAATGTTATCATCCTGATTATATATATATTCACTGATTTTTCTGTTTCTGTCAACCTTTCGAACTAACCTTCCCTGCAAATCATACTTAAAGGAAATACTATCCCCCGCAGGATCTACAATCCGAGAAAGCTTATTTAAGCTATTGAACACATACTCGGTGATATTTCCATTTCCGTCTGCAGCACTTACAATATTTCCGGCATGGTCATAGCTGTATTTTTCAACACTTCCGTCAGCCTTCTGGATTTCTGAAATTCTTCCCCACAAATCAAGCTTGTGCTGGGTCAGGTTTCCTTGGCCGTCTTTAATTCCTGTTATATTGCCCATTGCATCATAAGTGTACTGCTGTGATGCGATTCCCCTTTGTTTTGCCCCAGGTGTTGATATTTCCTTTATTCTTCCGCCAATATCATACTTGTATTCTGCTGATAGCATTGCAGCATCCATCTTCTCAACAAGCTCACCGGCACTATTGAACATTCTCTTTTCTACCACATTTCCAAGAGCATCAATTACCCCTGTTAACCTGTTAAGGCTGTCATATGTAAAAGATTTTCCTATTCCATCATCGGTTTTTGGATCATAGTTTTTAGGAGATACCCTCTTTATCACATTGCCTGCATCATCATAAAACAGCCTTGTGACACCGCCTTCCCTGTCGATAACCCTAACCCTTCTGTTCATACTGTCATAATCATATTTTATTGAGTTTCCGTTGCAATCAGTTTCTTTAGTCAGATTGCCTGCTTTATCATACTCATATTTGGTAATACGAATTTCATCTTTATCTATAATTTTTCTGACCTCGGTGATTCTTCCCGCCTTATCATAGCTTATATGGGTTTTATAACCGAGGGGAGTTGTAATACAGGTCAGGTTGTAGTTGCCATCATAATTGTAAAGCGTCTGGGAAATAGCCTTTCCTTCCACTTTTTCAACAAGATCGTCTCCATCTACTTCCTCAGTCTTCTTTTCCAATAAACCTACACTATTATATCTATATCTTATTATTTTATTCTTCTTATCGTTTATCTTTATTATCTCAGTGGTTCTGCTGCCAAGGCAGTCATAGGAATATTGAATCCTTGCTCCAGTGGAATCGGAAACCTCAACTATGCGATTATTTTTATCATATACATAGCTTATGACATTCCAATCCTCAGGGTATTCCTTATCATCTACATACTCCCTTGAAACCTTTTCCTCAATCCTTCTTCCGGCTTTGTCATAGTTGTAAAGGGTAATGCTATATAAAGCCTTTGAATCCTTTTCATCAACAGGTGCCCTCTTCTCAATGAGCCACCCTGCTGCATTGTATTTGTATATAGTTTCATAGCCTTTTGCATTTGCCTCTTTGATAAGCCTGCCGCCATCATCGTACTGGTAGGCTTTTACCACATTCCCTTCAGGGTCCTTTATCATGGTAAGCCTATTGAGCTCATCATATACATATTCGCAGCCTGCACCATCATCAGTGTAAACATCATACTTTCCCGGTTCAATTGTCTTTATAACATTACCCACAGGATCATATTTTGTCCTTCCGACTCCTCCTGTTGGATATACATCTTTTATCCTTCTCTGGCTCTGATCATATATGTACTCGATACCAATGCCATCAGCAGCATCCTGATCATATAAGTTAGGGTTAATCTCCTTAATTACATTTCCATGGATATCATACTTTAGCGCCATTACATTGTTCAACGGGTCAATGGTTTTAACAAGCCTATCCATATTGTCATAATAAAATTTGTAACCTGTTCCTGAATTCTGCTCACCCGGAAGGAGTTTTTTTACGAGGTTGCCCATCAAGTCATATTCCATCTGGGTAACGTTACCTAATGCATCAATTTTTTTAATCACCTTGTTGATTTCATTATATGTATACTCTATAGTGCCGTAGGGTATGGTTATACCAATCATTCTTCCGGCTTTGTCATATTTATATTTAAATATATTGCCCTCAGCATCCCTTATTAAGGTAGGCTTATCAATATGGTGGTCTTCATATTCAAATTCTGTTATATTACCTTCCGGATCAACCCTCTCCAAAAGTCTTCCATGTTCATCATAGAAATATCCGGTTATAGAATATACATCATCATCAATTCTAACCTTTTCTTCAATAATATTTCCATTTGAATCATATAAAAACAATGTCGCGGAACCACCTGATGTCGCAGTTTTTATAAGGTTTCCAAAGCTGTCGTAATAGTTTGAGATTGTATAACCGTTGGGATATATCTCCTCAAGCAAATACCCCTCTTTATCATAAACATATTCTGTTGTCCTTCCTAGGCGATCTGTTACAGAATCCTTGTTGCCGTAAATGTCATATGTATAGATTTCACTGGTGCCATCTGGATAAACCCTCTCGGATAAAAGGTTTTGCTCGTTATATCTGTACCTTTCAACCACATTTGTTGCATGGAAAATAAAGACGTTCTCCTTATCATCTTCATTATATGTAATTTCAGTTATATTCCCATTTTTATCAAGTTGTTTTATTACCCTTCCCTTCTCGTCGTACTCATTTTTGACATATGGAACACCATTTTGGTCGGTAACTGTTGTAATCCATTTGGCTTCATATGTGTATTTTACTGTTCCGCCATTTGGCAGGGTAACCTCTGTGAGATTGTCCCCTGAGTATTTATATTTTACAATTCTCCCTATATTGTCTGTAATCTGGAGTACTTTACCGGAATTACATAAAAACGTTATTATTTTTCCACCAGGAGTTGTGAGGGTATCAATTTCACCTTTATGGTTGTATGCTAAAAGAAGTGTATTATGATTTTTATCCGATACAGATATGAGTTTTCCGTTTTTATCATAATTAAGGGTTTTTTTATCTTTACTTTTCAATAAGAATTGGCCTGTTTCCAATTCTGTCAGCTTATCTGACTCATCGTCATCGCTTACGTTTGCCCACAGGCCTTCATTTTTTTCATACTCCCTTACACTGCCATCCGGGCAAACGAGAGTCAGTTCATCGCCACGTCTTTCTATCCTGCTTTCAAATTCAAAGGTCCAGCCTTTTCCCATAGGGCCTGTTGATTCATCAGTTGAATTATACTTTCTTTTTATCTCAAGGTTTATCCCTCTGTCTTCAATCAAAAGGTCTTTTGCATCTATGTAAAAGCTTCCTGTTACCACATTAATAGGATCCCCTGAGGTACATACATTTTTTGCCGCCTGGCTTGTATTTTTAGGACTTTTTGACTTTTTACCGTTCCCTTTTCCTTTTTTTAAAGCCCTATTCTTTTTCTTTCTGTTTTCCTGCTTTAACTTCCCGGCCTTTAATTTTTCCAAATCATTTTTAGAAACCTTTGTGCTTTTCCAATTCATATTTTAGCACCTCACTTTAACGAGTGTACCCTTTATATCTGTCTTGCCATCCATTTTTATACTGCTTGCATTGCATACCATATCAATTCCCTTAGCTGCTTTAATATCTATCTTATCTGCATTTATAATCAGATCATTATCGCATTTTATTTTAAGCTCACTGTCAGTAAGTATTTCTATTCCCTTGTCTTCATGCAGGCTTATTAATACCTTGTCATCCTTTGCAGAAAAGGCAAGCTCCTTTTCTGTGTATTTGTTTTCCTTCTTAAACTTGGTCCTGAAATACTTCTCCTCTGGCTTTCCAATCTTGTCTCCGCCTTTTATCTTTCTTCTAACGGAATCAACAACAACGCCTTCTTCCTCTTTGTCAGTTGGAAAATAAAGTTTAACCCGGTCTTCCAGTTCAGGCATGCAGTACCATCCCGTATTTCCTTCCGAGGTATGTGTAGTTGCATAAGGAAACCAATATGCCTTATCCTTCTGCTGCTCCTTGTCAATATCAAGGTGAATCCTTACGTTATCTTCCTTTACTTCTATTACTTTACCTTCTACTGCTTTTTTGCAGGCCTTGCTGTTTAATAGAATATCTTGTGTAAGACCCTTTTGGGGTGTAAGAAAATATGAATGTCTTAATACACTGTTTTCAATATAGCTTATAGAACTATTCACATATAAATTAATACTGTTAAACGTTACAGAATCCCCAATATTCAAAACTTTATCAGTCTCTACTTCAAAGTAAGTAAAATCAGCGATATCTATACCGTCTACCTTATTTTCCGATAGAATTCTATAGTCTTCAACCTTTTTGCTTACATTGTAATTAAACTCCTCAAGGCTGCCTTTGCTTCCTCCCTCAGGGATTCCAAACCAGAACTTGGGTTTATCCGACAAGTAGTCTGCAACAAGACCTGTATTAAAATGTGAAGCCACCCTCTTTAAAAATTCCCAGTCAGTTTCATCATACTGAATTATAAACTTTTTTAGCTTCTCACCCTTCGCCGCCATATCTATAGAATCCCCCGGATAATCAGCTATAACCTTTTTTACAAGATCGGTATATGCCATGTCCTTATCTTGAAAAGAACGCCTTTTTAACTTAACATCCATATTGAAAGTAGATGAGGCCCCAACAAGCTCAATATAATAAATACCTCTTGCAGCCTTTATTTCTATTTCCGTCACAATACCCTTAAAAAGCTTGGTAGATGCAGAATTATCATCTGTCTGGGTAACTTCAATCACATCCTTTATGGTAGCCTGTTCAACATATTTTTCCTTGTTTTCATCTGATAAAATTCCAGATATGTGTATTTTGGAGTGATCGTTTATTCTATGCTCTATCCTCATGTTAAGGATAGTTTTAATATTATAAGGTGATTTGATCTTTATATTACCATACGCAATTGTAGTTTTGCTTCCCATAAAATCCCCCCCGCCTAAACTTTTAAGTTAAATCAAAATATAACTTCCAGAGTTACTGTCCGTTATCTGTTATACTAATCATCCCGCACCACATGCACATTGTCTTTGAGCTATCCAACATTGCAGGAAAATATTCCAATAAAACATCCATTTTTACATTAAACCAAGGTGTAACCGTTGCAGGTATGCACGGCATCTTTTGAAGCACACCGCTTGCTGCTGCTGTTGCGGCTGCAACTGTAGGATTGGCCAGGCTGCTGCATAATCCGAAGGGCATTATGTTCATCATTGGCTTAAAGTCCATCATGTTTCCCTGTGCCTTGTTGTTTATATAGATTTTGTGGTCTACCGGAACCTGAAAAGTACTTTCCTGACTGCCAAAGGTACACTTTAGCTTTGCACCCTGTACTACATAGCTTGCCATAAATAATCCCTTCTTTCATTGTTATATTAAAAGTTTATTGCTTACCCTGAGCCACCTTTTCCTCATCTTTCATTTTATTAAGATCGATTATTTTGTCTCCATATTCAACTTGTTTCTTTTTGGCTTCAGTAATCTCTTTCATCTCTTTTACTTCTTTCTTATCCTTAATATCTTTGTAGTCATCTTTATTTGGTAACCCAACTATGATCTCACATATCTCAATAGCTTTTTCATATCTTCCGATAGCCTTCTCATACTCCTTGTTTTCATAGGCCTTTGCATCTTTAACAAACTCCTCCATCTCTTTCCACTTATCCTTAACTTCTTTTGTGAAGTTTGTTAAAAGCTCTTTATCCTTTGCTTGGCCTGCAGCAGCTGCCTTTGCTTCTTCCAGCTTCTTCTCTACTTCCTCTATCTTTTTTTCAAGTTTATCTACCATATCGTCATAGTAAATATCCTCTGCTTTTTTTAAAGCAGCCTCATATACAGGCAGCGACTCCTTAAATTTACCGTCATCAAAAAGCTTGTTACCCTTACTGAATTGTTCTTTTACATCCAAACAATTTTTTGTGTTTTTTATCTTTTTATCTAATGTATTATACAACTCTTCTTTGCTAAATACATTGTTATCGTACTGTGAGAAAAACTTAAGACTGCCCATGGCATCGGTATAGCTTACCTTGGCGTTTTCAAAATCCTGTTTATCATACTGCTCATCACCCTCAAGAACTTTTTTTAATATGGAATGTTTTGTTTCTACTCTTTCAAGTGACTCTTTCTCATTAATAGCTTTAACAGCTTTTACTGCGTTAGCATAAGCTTCCTCTGCCTGATCATATAGCTTATCCTTAAGATTTTTGTCTCCGTCCTGCTCAAACGCAATTGCATCCTTCTCAAGATTTTTCTTTTTAACATTTCTTACAATTAGACCAATTGACGCAACAATTATTACAGGCACTAGGACCATTGCAATCTTTTTAGCCATTTTAAGCCTTTTATCCTGCCTTGGACCTTCTTTAAAAACCTTATTCATAAGTATTACTGCCAATGTATAATTATTTATGACCTTATTCTGCCTTGATAAAAACAAATCTTCAAGACCGCAGATAATTTCATTGGGCTCTTTACCTTCCTTTAAAGCTTCTACCAGATCCAAGCTGTCGATGTTTTCCCAAAAGCCTGATGTAGCTAGGATAACCGAGTCTCCGTCACACAGCTTAAACTTCTTTGATATAAAAGGAGTGAAGCCCTTTGCATGACCGATAAAGTTTGTTAGATTGTTACGCTCATCATGAAAATTGCACTCTTCGTCAGAAATCTTTCCTGCATCAACCATCATCTGTGCAACACTTTGGTCCTTGCTTCTGAAGCTGAAACCGCCATTCCTGAAGTGGTAAAGCCTTGCATTACCTGAAACAACCCAAATAATATTTGAATAGTCGGTAATCATTATTATCATGCTTGATTTAAGCCTCACACTTGTACTGTTCGCAATAAGTGTTTTGTGTACATGCATTATATAATTCTTTATTTTTCTTCTCGACATGGTTGGATTTTCCAGGAAACGTTCAAAAAAAGAGTTGGCTGCCAATTCAGCACTTTTTACCTCTTCATCCGAATCTAATCCATCGGCAGCAATGTAACATGCCACATCATCCAATTCCGTATATGCAAAAAAGTCTTTGTTTGTTCTATAAGTACCTGCTTCTGAAGTAAAACCTGTTTTAAATTCAATGCTGTTCTTCCTCATTTTTAACCTCCGGCATACATTACCCCTATATGATTAAGAATTGCTTTATTGGCATACTTCCAAAATCACTATAGTGGCATTATCCTGCTTTGGAAAATTCTTAGCTTTTATCATTTCAATTATCTCTTCAGCGGCCTCAAATGGTTTTATCTTTTCCATAAGAATGGTTTCCATTTCGATCTCTGTAATGCTGTTATATACACCATCACTGCACAATATTACCTTATCTCCATGTTTAAGCTTAATAGGCTTCTCACATATCTCAATATCCTTTAAAACTTCTGCACCCAGATAGCTGGTAATTCTTTTTTTCATAGGATTGTTCAGCATCTGGGCCTCAGATATTTTACCTGATATGTACTGCTGCTCAAGCTCCGATTCAAAAATGTGCTTCTTATTTAAGTTTATTAGCTCGCCATTTCTGAAAAGTGCTATGGCACTATCACCTATTGAAGCCCAGTAAAGCATTTCATCAGTTAAAACTACAGATACAAGGGTTGTACCCGATCTGGCACCCTTGGATCTGTCAAGGATCGCTCTGTTACTTAAACGCGATGTATTTCTGAAGAATTCTTCTATGGGAAAAATACTGTAGGAGTTGGAAAACTCCTCAACAAATGTATTAACTGCAATACTGGAAGAAACCTTACCGTTTGTATATCCTCCCATACCATCTGCCAGAACGGCCATTACTCCCTTTTCATTTTCTACAGTGGAAAAGCTGTCTTCCTGCTCGTCCCTTTTACCTATTGTCTGCCCGTTGCCAATGACAATATAGTTATCCTTTTTGGCATTTATCAATCGATACCTTACATAAAAGAGCAAACAGACTACTAATAAAGATGTGAGCACAAAAACATAGGGACCCTGCAAGTAATCAGTCATAAGAATCAATCCTCTTTATCATCGTTTTCCCAATCAAAATGCACACCGCATAAAGGAATAAATATCAATTTGCACTTTCCTAATTCAATAAGGTCATAGGGCGATAATTCAACCGGCACATAAGCAACCTCATTGTTCCTATAGACATCTCCTCTGCCGTCTCCGGGAATAAGAAAGAAGTTTCTTTGCTTTTGATTATAGCTTATTGCAGCATGATTCTTTCTGGAAATCGACATATCTCCGAGTATGGCAATATCCATCTCATCCGATCTGCCTATAAAGTTTCTTCCTTTTCTTATCTTGTAGTCTTTTCCCTTTTGCTCACCTTCGATACAAACAAGCCACCCTACAACAGGCTCAATTCCTAAAGGATCATCGGTTGTTTGTGTCTTCTCCCCATCTATTGCAGGCTGTGGAACTCTTCTTCCAGACTTCTCAAGACCAGCATCACAAAAAGGACATTTATTCCCATATCTTTTTGTATTATACATGTGCCCATTAGAGCATCTAACCAAATCGCTCATTTCAATTCCTCCACCTATTTATATACTATTTCATAATCAACTTCGTATTTGCTATATATATCGTATCCCCGGCACTCAGTTCATATGGCTTACCTGCTTCGAGTTTTTGCTTGAAGTCGTCGTTTTCTTTTTTAAGTCCGGTACCATTGGATGATCCTATATCCTCAATATACCAACAGTTATTGGAAAAATTCATTACTGCATGCTGCCTGCTAACCAAAGATGAGTATGTAGTTTCAGAAAGGTCTATATCAACCTCATTTTCATTAGAATTCTTTCCGATGAGTAATGATACCTTGCCTTTAATACTCCATGTCTTGATGCTGGAACCATCATCATCTACCAATACAACCTTTGTTATATTGGAGCTTGTCGTGCTGGTAAATCCGATTGTGATAACCTTGAACACTCCAAAACATACAATCAGCAGAATGGCTGCATAACCCAGATAGTCAAGTATGGGCTTGCCATTATCAACGAAGAATATAAAGTATAGTGTTATCAGAGTTATTACAACTATAAGAATATCAATTATCATAATCCACAGAGCTTTTTTCTTGTCAGAATAAGTCTCCATCTTTTTTTCATTGATATATTTCTTAAAATTATTCTTTACATCGGGTACTTTCCCGCTTTTATTCATAAAGCAACCCCCTCAAAAATAATCGACCTTACTTTTTCCTCTTGAATCCAAAGAATTGTTCAAAAGCTGCTGTGGTATCAAGAGGATTTTTCTTCTTTTCTCTTTGTTTTTCTGTCTCTATATTAACTTTGTTGGTTCTAGGGTTAAACCCGAAAAAACGCTCAAAGCTTCTTTCAACTTCTTCAAAATCAAATTTGGCAGGTTCTTCCGATTCAGATCTGGTGCTTTTCCTTTTGTCCTCCTGCCGATAGGAAGAATCACTGCTGCCATTAAGCTTGGCATCGTATGATTTTCTCTTATCTTCATCACTTAATGTGTCATACGCTTCTTTTATCTCAATAAACTTTTGCTCTGCCTCTTTGTTGCCCTGGTTCAAATCTGGATGGTACTTTTTTGCCAGCTTTTTGTATACTTTTTTTATATCCTCCAAAGTTGCATCTTTTTGAACTCCAAGAACTTCGTAATAGTTTTTCATAACACTGATCCTTTCAAGGCACTTTAGATACTCAACTGTAACAATCAATCAAATTTAATCCACTTCTACCCTTTTAAGTTTAATTCCAATATAATCGCTTCTGATAATACTTTCTACTACATCGAGATTGACAATAATAAAGTTCTCTCGAACTCCACTTACTGAGAATATGTGCTGACAATTTAATTTACTTCTGTCAAGCACCAGTCTCTTTATTGTACCATCCGGATTGAACTCGCTTGATTTAGAGAGACATTCAACCTTTTTAGGCACAACAAGATGGTACAATGAGGTTTCCATATGCTTGGGAACACCTAGTATAACCGGTTTATAAAACTCATCCTTACCATACCTTTCAAATACCTGCTTAATCTTATCGGATATAAGCAAAACAGGTTTTTCAATAATGTCTATAAACTCACTTTCGTCCTTCTCTTTTATGTAAACCATAACGGGGTCGGTATTTAATGCTTCCAAATCTCTGCTTTTAACCAGATCCTTGTCAACTACCTTTGACAATCCTGACGGCTCCGCAAAGTTTATGAATCTTTCGTCCTGTGAAATTATATAGTAATCCATCCTGTTTCACCTGCATTTATAATTTAAGATTAAATAGGCTTTTCACTTCTAATATATTTAAATAATTATTATGTTCTTTCTCTGCTCTTGATCTAATGCCAGTGATTGTGCATCACTGCCGGAAACCATTGCATCCTTAAGATTTGCTTTGTTAAAATTAACATTTTTTAGTATGGCTCCCCTCAAATCACAGCACCTAAGGTCAACATTTTCAAAATTAACACCTTCTAAGTTTGTATTGCATAAAACAGCTCCTGACAATTGGGCATTTTTAAAACTACTTCCTGTAAGATTGCTTCCTGTAAAATCACTATAGGCTAAGTCTATTCCCTCATAATCCCCTTCTGACAGATCCAGATCTTTTAAAATCTCACTGCGGTATCCATATTCATACTTTCCTTCAAGCCATGATTTTATGTCACCAGAGTTTTTAACCCTTCTGTCTTCCTTGTAAACTATACAACTTGATGCTTTATACTCACCTACACTAATATCAACTACTTCTTGCCTTTTTAAGGCTATATACTCATCTAGCTTTACAGCCTCGGGTATTAGCAGCCTTGCAAGATTAACAATATAGTCATTGTAGTATGATATTTCCTTAAACATTATTCTCTCAATATCCGGTTTTAGCACCTTGTTCATATAAAGCTTTCTGCTTTGCTCAAGCTCTTCCATAAACTCATCAAGGTATTTATAAGCCCATGCAGCATCATATTCTACAGTACAATCTGTTTTATCAAGGTAATATAGATCGCTAAATGCGTCTAGACGGTAATTATGTCGTTTTTCCAATATTCTGATTCGCAGAAGAGAAAAACAAATATGAGCTATGCTGTCTTTTATGCCTTCCTGCTGCAGCTTTCCCGCCTTTATGCATAGATTCTTAAAAGCATCCAGCATTCCTTGGGCAAGAATGTTCTTGTTAGTTTCATAGAAACTACTCAGCTCGCCAAGCTTTTTTTCCCTGATTTTTAAAACATAATTATCATTAAAATGCCCTATAGCCTCAAACCTTTTCATAGAAAGCTTCCTTTCTACATAAAACCAAATTTTTAGCATGTATGTTTAGTTTAGTAGATAGGATCTAAAAGGCAGAAACATCTGCCCTTTAAATCCTATTAAACGCTATTCGTTTAAGCTTTGATTACTAAAGTTGCTCATAAGATTACCTTATGCTCCGTATCCGCCTTCAATCTTAACGTCTTTGATGTTTTCCCTCTTCTGCTTGATTATAAGAGTAAATTTACCTTCACCTTCAGTTTCATTGAATTCTTCTATGTAGTCAACACAGAAAGCTTGAGTAAAAGTGTATTCTCTCATAACAAAGCTGCCTGCAGTTTGAGTAACTACAATATTCTTATAAGGCAATGCACTTTCAAGTGTCCATTTAGCCATTTTCTTAGTATCTTCTTCAGCAGCTTGCAATAAATTGCCCCTAATTTCAAGGATTGCTCCAACGTCATGTGACCTTGCGTTTGAATCATCAGGAGTATCTGTTTTGTAAACAACAGACTTTATAACTTTCTCGTCAAGATTAAAGGAATCTCCTCCTCCCCCTATACTTGCAGGTGTTGCAGCTAGTTTAAATGCCATAATTGAACCCTCCTTATTGTTTATAATATTTTTTATATATATTAATACTCAACCAAGCATTAATACCGGTCTTAACATTGATTTTAATTCTTTGTAATCAATACTTCCAGGTTCTTTACATTACCATTGAATGTCAAATCAATCTGGCACATGTTTGTCATTTCATCTATTGAATAATTCAAGTCATCTCCCGGTTGAACAATAGAGTTAATGAATTTATTGTCATTCTTCCAAACTTCCTTCTGGCTCTTCGGATTGTTGCTGAAGAATGATTCTATTTTATCTTGCTTGAAGTCGTTTGATGTGAACCTCAAAATTCTTTCAATATATGTACTAACTGTGGTTTTATAGATGGAATCAAATCCGCTGTCTGTCATAGCAAGGCTTCTGGCTTTATAAACAGTAATCCTCTTTACGTCCTTACCATCAACCTGTGCGTTTTCAGAAGAAAATACAAAACCAAAGCTTCTTTTATTTATTTCATCTTTTATATTATTGGTAAAACCAGTTATTTCCTTAGCCATTGTTGTTACCATTCTTAAGCTATAATCTTCTCTTTCGATATCAAATCTTACGCCTGGATAATTCCTGCTGGCGTTTTTGAAGATTTCCTTAAGGTACTCGGGGCACTGGTATGCACCCACAATACCAGCCGCTACATATGAAGCATCAACATAAACGCCCTGTATCCAAAGCTTCATTATATCTTCTTTTGAGTCGGAAACTTTTACTTTTCCATCCTCTGTTTTTTGAATTATTGTATCAATAACAACGCCCGACTTGTCTTTAGGTATGATTGTAAAGTTAGGCAGACAAGGGATTGCAAACTCACTGTAATCCTGCCTTGTCATCATTTGACACTTATCCATGTATTTATCAACACCCATTGTTGCTAAGTTGTTGAAGGTAGTTTCGTCGTTTGCCTGGAAGTTGAAGAATACCTGCACCCTATATTTTTTAAGTGTCTGCAGCAGTGCTGTAAGGGATTCCATTGTATTTCCTTCCTTTTTAACTTCCTTATTTCCGGCAAATATGGCTCTTCCTATTTTTGGTTTTCCGGCAGACTCTAATTCAATTGCCGGAACGATTCCGAACCAAACAGTATTTGAAAAATCATTTTTTGCATTTACTGTATTGAGGTATGTTTCAAGCCTTGGCATATTGTTGCTTTTTACAGTCATATCAAGCTTATTATTTGATATAATAAGTGAAGGCCTCATTCCTCTAGTCTTTGTGTTGTACTGGTCAAAGAACATCTTCACACCAAGTATCTTTTCAACTAATGGTTTGGATGCTTTTACAAAGTCATCCTTTGCCTTTGTATAAAACTCAAGGTATGCCCTGTAATTTGCAATTTCCCTGTCAATATCAACTTCTGTCAGAGTAGCAGGAAGCGGGCAGAATGTTCTTACCACAAGGTCCTTGACGTAAGAAGAAGGTGAATCGGTAACTGAATCATAGTCTGATTCAAAAATTGTTACAAGACTGTTATTGCTGTTTTCTGAAACGAGCATCAGGGCATTGCTCTCTTCCTTGGGGGCTTCAATTATTTTGAGTTCTCCTGTTTCACCTATTGTAAGCATACCTACCTGCACTGCCTGAGCCTCACCGCCGCCTTCACCGCCGCCTAACAGAAGTCTGGTCTTGATATCTTCTATCGCCAGGGGTAGCATAGCCATAACATTGTTATAATTTTGTCTTGCTTCTTCAAATTTGTAATTGAGTTTGTCTCCTAAATCAAGCTTTTTTGGATCTCCTTCATCAAGCTCCTCATATTTATCAAATAGGTAGTGGATTTCTTTTCTTGCTTGTCTTATGTCATCCATTACCTTTTTGGGAGATATCATATCAAGAACCTTATCGAATCTGAAGTCAACGTTAATGATACCTTGGCTTCTTTTTGTATCAATCAAAGTGAAAAGCATTTTAAGAAAATCGTTATTATGATCAAGTTTAATTTCTGAAATATATTCGGGTGGTATATTCTCAGGTCTTTTCAGTGTATAGACAACCGCACCCTTTCCATCATCAGCGGCTGCATTGAAAAACGAATATACACTCGGTGAGAATTTCTCCAAAAACTCATCGAAGTTTCTGACAAGCAGCTCCCTGTTTATCTCTTTGATTTTTTCGTCATCAAGACTGTCTATTCCCTTAACATCACCCACAAGAGTAAGAAGATCCAATCTTTCCGGGTTGATTTCTTCAAATAGAATGCTTCTATTTGTTTGATTAATGATATCCATTTTTATCCCCCTTAGTTTCTCAAATAATAAAAATCTTTAAGGCAGTGCCTCTGTGATTTTTAACTTCTTCGTATATAAAATGCATTTTGACCATTAAAATCATAAACCGCTGGCAGTAACAACGTCATTCTTATCTTTTTTCTGCTTTAAATAAAGGCTGAATAATCCTTTCCCCGATGACGAAGAATATGTTTCTGAATAGTCCACAATGAAAGCATTAGGAAAAGTTACCTTTCTTACAGTCTTTTTATCTTCTCCTATAACTTCAACATCAACATTTCTGTAAGCCTGGCCGTCGTCAGACGGCAGCAGAGACCAGGAGTATAGACCTATAGTGGATTCTCCATACCCTATCTTTCCCACTATTTCAAGTACATTTCCTACAAAATTTGATTTGGCATCAGAATCATTAGGCGTATCAACCCTGCAGCTTACTGACTCTATACAATGCTCTAGATTAATACCTCCGGATATTGTTACTTTAAAAGGCATATCTCAGCCCCCCCTTATTATTTATTTTAAAATTAATGTTATTTCTTTCTTTTCTGGATTCCATATTGTTTCCAGCCCCAGATTTTCACTTACAAATCTTAATGGAACCATCGTTCTTCCATTAATTATAAAGGGTGCGACATCCAATTTTGTCATAGAACCGTTAATCATTGCATAATCAATATCAACATAAAGCCATATTTCTTTGCCTCCATGTGAAATGGTAACTTTTCTTTCTTTTTCGTTCCATCCGGTCTGTGCTTTTATGATATCTGCTATATATCTTACAGGTATTCCTGTCCTTCCATTCCTTATTGTAGGTGCTACGCCTGCATCCATCTTATACTCTGTGCCGTTAACAGTATAAACCGATTTACCTACATAGAATCGTATAAATGCACCTGTAGTAGGGGCTGGTGTAACTTTCGGATTAACAGTTGCTGTTGGCGATCCATACACAGAAGACGTTACCGTCGGATTGCTAATACCAATATCCTCTTTTGTTAAATCAGTCTTGGTTAGTCTGGCAAAAAGATCTTTTAATAACTTTAGCTTTTCCTTTGGTATATTAGTTGTACTTTTCGTGGTGCCTGTAGTTGTATCTTTGATTGTATCCTTAATATACAATGTGTTTAAGTACAGCTTTTCAATACCCCATGTGTCGGTAAGCTCATTGTTACCTATATACAACTCCTTAAGATTGAGAAGACCATTTATAGAAGAAACGTTTCCAATTAAATTATTGTTTAATTTCAGTACATTAAGCTTTTTCAACTCCTTCAGCGGAGTAATGTCCTTTATTTTATTCCCTGACAAATCCAGAGTAGTTAAACCCTGAAGCCTGCTAATTATGCTGATGTCTGCTATAGCATTACCACTTAGTGTAAGACTTTCAAGATTGGTCAAGTTCTTTAGCGGCTCTATGTTTACTATGCTGTTAGTTGAAAGATCAAGTTTCTTAAGGTTTACCAAATAATTGAGACCTTGGATTGTAAGAATCTTTTTATTGCTTGCATTGAGGTCTGTAATTACTCTTATATCCTTTGGTTCCAACTTTCCCTCAGGTTTTTTTATATTCTCCCTGATGGCCTTTTCAAGATTGCTGTCAAACTTCAAATCAATAGTGATGTCAGTCTGCCTGATATTCTCATAATACTCAGCTATAGGTGCAAAAACGTCCAAATTGGGGTGATTATCCTTTACAAATAACGCAGTTATACCCTTTAAATTTTTAAGGACGGATAAATCACTGATATTGTTGTCTGTCAGGTTCAAGTATGTAAGATTCTCAAAATATTTGAGTTCGTCAACACTATTTATACCTTTTCCAGACAAATCCATTACCAGAACATCCTGTACATCAAATTTGAATATATCCCCTTCAGGCTTTTTAATCAATGCACGAACTGCAGCTTCAAAAGCTTTATCCTTAAATTGAATGGGGGCATACCCATTTACATAAATTCTTTTTTGCTCAGGTACAACATTTACTTCTCCACCAAACTGTTCCACTATATACCTTAGCGGTACCATATATACATCTTTTGGTGTCGCAGGATAAGTCCCCAACACATTAAATGGAACCTGGTGAGAAACCCCGTTTATTATTATAGTTTTGTTACCCCTTGCTATTGTTATCTCCCTATTCAATTTGGAATAAGTAAGTTTAAATGTATCGGTTGAAACAGGCACAGCTTTGATACCAAGTGCGTTACATAGTGCCTCCATCGGAAAATATGTAATCCCGCTAACCTCAACGGGTCCCGGCTCTGCTTTAAGTTCATTGTAATTTAGATATACAGTTTGCTTTGGTGCATCCTCAGCATGGAATACCGTTCCAAAACTGTTTAAACACAATATAAATGCAACCATTGTTACAAGGCTTATAATTGACTTCCTTTTTTTAATTACCATGTTTATCTCTCCTCTAAGCTAATTTATATTATCAAAAAGCAATATGCGGTTTTGTAGGTGTCGGCGTAGGTTTAGGCGTCGGTGTTTTTATCTTGGTTGGGGTCGGTGTCCTAGGCGGCCTTGTTGGTGTTCTGGGTGGTTTTGTTGGAGTTTTAGGCGGTTTTGTATATATTACTTTTTTTGTATTTGTCGGTGTTGGTTTAACTTTTGTTGGCGATGGCTTTGGTGTATTTGTAGCAACAACAATCGGCGTGTTGGTCGATACCTCAGCTGTAGCTACAGTTGGCACCTCAGTGGGAGTTTCGCTTGGCTCCTCGGCTGGCTTTACCACAGGTACTTCCGTAGCCTCAGGTTGCACTTCAGAAGGAACAGGCGTAATATCAGACACAGAGGTAGTCACCGTTGGAGACGGATTAGAACCAGGCACATCTTTGCCCGGAATAATAAATGCCGCTAATAGTATGGCTATAAAATTAACTGCTATCAGCCCTCTAATAATGTTTAAGACTTTTAGGTATTTCTCATTATTATCCATTATATCCCACCTAAATATATAAATTTTATAGCAATTAAGAGTATAACTCCTTTGCATGAATAAGATATGACATTGTCTTCAACCAAACCCTATGTAATATCTGACCATATTTAGTGTATCTAATAAAATATGCTAAATATTGATATTTAACAGCAAAAAAATATAAGAAATTACTATTAAGTGTACGCCAATCTTTGCCGATAATATTATATTTTGTTGATTATGAAAAAATTCTATCATACGCATTTTAACATGTCAATGTGTTCCATATAAGGTATATTTGTATTTTATTTGTATTTTCTTTGTATTAAACTCATAAAAAAAACCCCACATTTGACACGCCAATTATGTTTATTTTTAATTGGCAATCCGCTATGTGAAGCATTACCCTGCAACAATTGACAATTTATTTAATTTATGTTCATAAAGCACTCAACCCTTTAACTGATGTGTGCTGTCACCAGAATATTTATGTTTTCGTTTTTGCCTATAAAATTCTACGTAAGTAAACGCCTTTAAGGGCTTGATTGACGAAAATCTCTTCCTGTAATTGAGAGAAAGATTCTTCATAATTGTCCGTGAATAGCTCCTAGATATCTCATAATTGCAATCCTTAAGTTCCTCAATATCATCTCTAATACGCCTGTCCTGCGAGCTTGGCGGTGTTATTCCGCTTAAATAGTAATATATGGTAGCAGCAACGCTGTAAATATCCGAGAATCTACCTTGCTTTGAGTCCTTGGAATAAAACTCCAATGGTGAATAACCTGGAGTAAAGAATATTTTCTTTGCTTTTTTATCTTTATAGTTTACTGCTGAACCAAAGTCTATTAATACAGGCCCTCTGTCTTTATTTATAATTATATTGGCCGGCTTAATATCTCTGTGTATTATACCCTTTTTATGAACATGATCAACTGCATCTATCAAAGGTATAAACAGTTCTTTAAACAGATTTGGAATAGATATCACCTTTTCATCCTTCATATGTTTGTTAAGAGTTTTTCCTTCACAATACTCCAAAACAATGTAACCTGTATCGTTTTCCTTAAACTCATCAATACATCGTATTATATTCTTATGATTAAACTTTTTTAGAATTGTCCCCTCATTTAAAAAGCCCTCCACCGCCTCGTCATATACCTTTTTATATGACGGCATCCTGTAGACCAAAGTCCTCCCATCCATGTCTCTTAAAACTTTGCCCTTCGGATAATATTCCTTTACTATGCATTCCAAACCGCATGTTATATCCTCACACAAGTATACTATGGACAAATCGCTGACATGCAGTTCTTTTTTGATTTTGTAACGTTCCTTAAGTATAACTCCTTCTTGAAGCCATTCATACTCCATTTAAGCCCTTACCTCCATCGAACCGCCCATTATGGCAAAGTTTACTATAACTCAATAATAACTTTGACACATCACTAAGTCAATATACTAAGGCATGAATGAAGAATAGATAATGATTGTACAATAACCATGGGTTTTGTAAAAAGATTATACAAAAATCGTACAATGCAAAAAATATTGATAAATTTGTAAAATATGATAAAATTAATTCAAATAGATGGAAACATTACCGTTGTTTAGATCATAAAAGTTACTATATGAAAAGTATCATTGATTTTACATTTGGCGGAGCAACTTTTCATATTTATAAAATATTTATATAAATTTTTTTGAAGAAATGGAGGGAGTAATATGTCAAATATTATTGCTGGTCACGAGATACAGATATTGCCATACGATATTCATCCCACTGAACTCACCATTGTACGCAGAATCAACGAACACGTTCGTGTTAACTTTACGGCTATTGTTCCGGAAGGCCAAAAGGATAAGTATATACAGATGACTGATATACAGTCCAAGATTGAAATCAATCATAATGGGAAATCTTCATCTACGCAGCTTTTTAAGGGCATTGTAACTAATATTGAAGTCAGATCTTTCAGGGATGTGTTCTATCTTGAGGTTGAAGCCGTTTCCTATACATATAACCTTGACATAAAACTTATAAGACGCTCCTTCCAGGATAAAAGTATGGCATACACCGACCTTGTGAGAGATGTTATTAAGGATTACTCCGGTGCAGACTTTATAGATGAGGCAGCAAAAGCCTCCAAGCTTGACAAATTTATCATCCAGTACGATGAGACCGATTGGGAATTTTTAATTCGAATGGCTTCGCGATTTAATACAGGACTTGTTCCCGATCCAATATCTGATAAACCTAAATTCTGGTTTGGGGTGCCTCAGGGAGGAAGCAAGGAGCTTGATGAATTTAATTTCAGTGTATCAAAGAAAATAAGTGATTTTAGATATTCGTCGGAAAACTTCATAGAAGGCATTGACGATAAGGATTTTATCTATTACAAGGTGGAAACAGATAAAGTATTAAACATAGGGGATTCTGTGAACTTCCAGAAAAAAGCCCTCTATGTATGCGAATCCATCGGCGAACTTATCGACGGCGTATTTAAACATGAATATACACTATGTCCTAAAAAAGGTTTAAGCCAGGATCTTATATTGAATGAAAAGGCAGTGGGCTGCTCGGTAGAGGGAAAGGTAATCGAAATAAAGGAAGACAATATAAAAGTCCATCTGGAAATTGATGAAAAGCAGCCTAAGGATAAGGCTTTCTGGTTTCCCTATTCAACGGCTTATACCACCGAAGGAAACACTGGATGGTACTGTATGCCGGAGCTTGAAGACCGCGTGAAATTGTATTTTCCTACGAATAAGGAAGAAGAGGGAGTTGTTACAGATTCAGTAAGAAGGCGAACAAAGGGCGGAGACTTTATAAAGGACCCTGATGTTAAGATATTCAGAACCAAGTTTGGTAAGCAAATACTGTTTAATGATAAGGAGATCATCATATCTGCCAAAGATGGTGAGGTTCTTATAAAACTTATCGAGGATAAAGGCATCGAAATATATAGTAAAAAGGATATTAAAATAGTTGCAGATAAAGGAATCTCCATGGAGTCAAAACAAACAATACAGATATCTGCAAATACAGGTATCGGAATCAAATGCAAAAACAGCCTGATTGAAATGAACGGGGTCACTACAATAAAAGGCGATCAGGTTAAGACCAACTAAGGATTATATTGAAAGTGATAAATACTATTTTAAGGAAGAATAGATATGGAAGACATGACTAACTTGAAGGATGTAATAATCCCTGAGAGATTAAGCAAAATGAAGGACTTGCAGCAGCATAAGCTTTTAAATGACATCATGAGGGATTTCCTTACAAACCTTATAGATTACCAGGACAGTGCCAACAAAAAGCTTGTCGAAAGGGTTTTCAGCGAAATCCAGGATGATGAAAGCAGATATGATGTCTTTGTTACAATTGCAAGCAAAGAAAATGTTAGTCCTATAGACGAATTCTTGTTTCCTGTTTTCCCTGAAGAATTAGAAATTAAAGAGATTAATTCTTTAGATATACTTGATGGAATAAAAAAGGGTGAAGACATAAAGCTCTCAACTATATTTCTTAAGTGCAGCTATACTGAAATTAGAGAAATAGCCAAGAGTGCCCGTAAATATTCCGGTGAGATTATCACAGACAGCAAGAAATACAGGATTAAGGTAAAGCTTGTTCACAACAAAACCTATTCAGATGAAGTTGAAAATATATATAACATTTTCCAAAAAAACAGTATAGCCTGGAAAACACTTAATAATCCATACCTCAATAAGTTTTTTGATGTAATACTTACAGGCTGTGAAGGTATGATCAATGAAGACGAGGAAATACAGGAGATCAACTTTAACCTGGAAGAATATGAACAGTACAGGCTGTCTGATGTGGTCCTTATGTGGAATATTCAGAAGTTAAACCTTAAAAGCGATGGTTTCCCAATGCCTGCCATAGATAATGTCAACTTTGAACATGCCATATCATTAAATAAACTTGGATATGAAAACGGTTATCTGGTAGATGTGAATGAGGCCCTTGTAAAATATATTAAGCGAACTGAAGAGGAACTAATCATCATATCCCCCTTGGAGCTGGCAAGCACCTGGGATATACTTAAGATTGCACAAAATCCCGAGGAAGAAAAACGCAAAACCAAACATGAACTGGTATCCAACCGTCGTAGAGCAGGTTTCATAAATAGATTTGCTCAAAAACAGAATTCACTCATAAGGACCAAGGGTGAAATAGCCAGGATAGCCAATTCTTTTGATGTATCAAAATACTTTGAGCTTATCAGTATAGAAATACTTCCCGGTAAAATAGGATCATCAACAACCTATGATCTAAATGCATTTATAGTAGATGATATCCGAATCGGCAATGACAAAAAGATCATGCACTTAAAATTCAGGTCGGATTATATGGACAATTACTTGATTCATGACCATTTAAGCTTTATAGTGTCTGAGATCCAGATGTATTTTCCCGAATATGAATGTAAAGGGGAGCTTGTATGAATTATATCTGGGATATTATCATAAAAGCACGACAGCTCGGAATAGATGAGACAAAAATCAAGTTTTTAGCTGCTAAAAGTTATTCTCCATACATGGAGCTCAGCAACGAAAATATAAATTTTAAGGATGTCCAACAGGAAGTAGAATTAAACCCATACTACAGATTTTATGAAATTTTCAAATACTTTTTCAGCCTAGACAATTTTGAGGACATAGAGCTTAGGGAAACCCTATTTGATGTAACTATTCACTTCCTTACAAGCATAGACCTCATGTCGGGCATGAACAAAAGAGAGTTCTACTCCAGATTTGTCATAAAGGACATTGACAATGGGCTCTTTGGTAGGGAAATCAAAGAAGGCTTTCAATTATTTGAAAGGATGGATAGAATAATCATAGCCCAAAATATTATAAGGCTGTATATTACCGGAGAAGGACTATATCTTTTGAAGGATACTGTGAGAAGGATTTTTCATAAATCCACGATTTATGCCAATTATGAAACAATTGATGAATTGCTGTTCTATATACCTTATGCTAGAAATGAGCTTAATGTTGACAAGTTTGAATTTATAAAGGACATATTTCTGCCTATCAAGTTCCGTGCTGAAGTGTACTGGATGGATCATTTCGGGATTATAGGAACAGATGAAACCATGAAAATAGATAATATCGCACTATATTAATTCTTATAAAATGCTTATATTTTGAGGGGGGATTTTTATTACTATTATATATAAAGATGGCATAAAAAGATTATATAAAAGAGCTGAGCTTATGGAGATGACCACCTACCAGCTTCGTAACATCTGTTACGACGAGAGACTTATCACAGGTATTGCTGATAACCTTGATAGGGAAAGACTCATATCTACCATATTAAAATACAGAAGTGCCGAGGAAAGCCTCCTTATCAAAGAATATAGGGAAATCGGCTTTGAAAAGATCAATAAAATAATCAAGACATACTTGGTTACTCCCCTTCAGGATAAGGAAAAGATCAAGATACCTGCTAAAATAACTCTATATAATGATATGGGTCTAAAAAAAGAAGATATGTACAGGATTGAGATTGAAAACGATATTGAGGAATCCAATGTACTTCTCATTAATGAAAATAACAATCTTTGCGGAATTTTTAATCTTGTAAAGGATCCTACAAAAGAAAATATTTACTTTCTTGTTGTAGAGAACAATCTCAAGATTGAGAAAATAAATAGCAGAAATTATAGCTTTCTATTCTTCAAAAAAGATGATTCGGAGTACCTTTATAAAGTCTATTATTCAGACAAGCCTCTTCCTACGCCAAATCTCCAGTACTATAAAATTCCTGTAATAGACCTGGAGTTTAAAGAGCTTGAAGAAACCGACACAGTTCTTGCAATTGACTTCGGTACCTCCAATACCACAGCAGGTGCCTTTTTGAGCAGCAGCTACGTATCTTCACCATGTTATAATGATATTTTGAATGAACGCATAAAGCTAAATGAAATTAATGTTGTAAAGTTTCTGGATGTAACGAAAAAAGACGAGAAATGGGTAGAAATCATACCTACACTGGTCTACGTAGCGGACTGTTTGGATTCTCAGAATGTTAAATACATATATGGATATGAAGCAAAAAACATTCTAAGAAGGTTTGATTATACCGGCAAAGCCAGTTTTTTTCAGGGCATTAAAAGATGGGTCAACAATTATCATAAAATGGAAGAAATATACGATGATAGGGGACGCACTGCATTAGTAAGCAGGGGCGATATAATAAGGTCCTATATTAAACATATTATTCAGACTGCCGAGCATCAGTTTAAATGCAAATTCAAAAACATACATATATCCAGCCCTGTAAAGCTCAAACAGCAGTTCTTAGAAATGTTCCAGGAAATTGTCCCTGAGTACAGGCTTGAAATCGAAGATGCCCTTGATGAAGGTATTGCAGTTTTATATAATACAATTGCCGACCAGATTGATAAGAACAAGTGTATTGACGGAGATGAATACAATGCACTGATAATAGACTGCGGAGGCGGAACTACCGACCTGTCCTCCTGTTCTTTCAGGATTGAGGAAGGCTATATTTCCTATAAAATTGATATTAACACAACCTATGAAAATGGTGACACCAATTTCGGAGGTAACAATATAACATACAGAATACTGCAGTTTATGAAAATTCTTTTTGCACAATATTACAAAAATAAAAATGAGGTTTTTGACATTGACCATCTCATCGACCTTCCAAGTGGTGATATATTTAGATACGTTGACGAATATGGTGTTTCCATGGTATATGAGAGGTTTGAGCAATTCTACAATGAGGCAGAAAAAGTAATTCCTACAAAATTTAAAGAATACGAAAACAAATTAGGTGAAGATTATCAGCGTGTCAAAAACAATTTCTACTTCCTCTGGGAAATCGCTGATAATATGAAAAAGGAATTCTTCCAAAAAACCAACATACTCAGAAACAAGTTTAATTGTACCGATATAGACGGCCAGGAAAGCGACCTACATATCACCACCCTTAATAAATGGTGTATTTCAATAATAGATAAAGGTACTTTCAAGACGGTATATGATGTTCCTGATATTGTATTTAATATAAAAGAAATCAACAAGCTTATAAAAGGCGATATATACGAAATTGTAAGAAAGTTTTTGGATACCTTTTACCAGAACAGAAAACTGCAGGACTATTCCATAATAAAACTTACAGGACAATCTTGTAGAATAGATATTTTTAAAGAAGCATTAAAGGAATTTGTGCCGGGTAGGAGCATAGAGTTCAAGCAAAGGAAGGAAGAAGACGAGAGCATTCCTGACCTTAAGCTATCCTGCTTAAGAGGAGTTTTACGTTATCTCAATTCCAAGAAGATCGGAGATATTGAGGCTGTCATAAGGAATAATGTTCCTGTTATACCTTACTCTGTTAGTGCTCTCACCTTCAATAAGCAGGAGAAATTGCTCATATGCAGCTTAGACAAGGTAACTCAGGCAAGAGGCTATATATCAAGGCCAATTGGAGTATTGGAAATAGAGTTTTCATTAAAGAGCCATGAAGGTGCTTTAAGGCAAAAGTATATATATAAGAACGATTTTAACGACTATAGACGAATCCTGCCTGAAGAAGTAACACAGGAGTACCATGGAAAAATAATGCAAGAAGACACAGATACAATACACAACGGTGAGGTTCGGTTCTTCCTATATGCTCACGATAGAAACTGGGGATTCCATGTAGTACCGATTGCCAGAAAGGAAGATCATCTCTATATCGGCAAAAAGAAGTTCTTTGCCTTTGAAGATGATTTATCCGAACTTGATTTCTTTGACGGTTTAAAATAGTAATACGGCTGAGGGAGGAGTTTTAATTGTTTTCGAATATTTTCCCTAACTTTGGAAAGGGCAGAATACTAAAAAAAGAGATGTTGGAGAATTTAAGGGATTTTCCAAGAGACTTTTTCGACATCTATTTTAAAGAATACTCAAATGGCATAATTGGAGGTACCGATATACATATAGGTGGCAACAACATCACCGTCAAAAGCGGTATTATTAAGCATCACGGTCGGATATATATGCTTACAGGCCAGCACGAATTTCCCTATTACAACACAAACAAGGAAGTTGTGATAAAGGTAAAATTCCTTGGTGACAGCTCTGAAGGAGACTTTAGCACATATAAAACCAAAATTTTTATAGACGATGTAATTGAAAAAAGCGATGATGAGCTGGAACTGGGTAGATTTAAGCTTCGTGAAGGTGCAATATTAAGGTCTGTTTACACTGACTTTTATGATTTTGCTACCGAGTTTAATACTGTTAATATAATAAATGCTGAGTATTCGGGATATAGTAAAAGCACCCTTAGCCCTGAAATATTAAGATATTTTTCAAGGATAGTTCTAAAGCACAACTCTGAAAACATATATGATGTCAGCTTTGCAATGCATTGTATAAGTGAAAATGAAGTTACCAGGGATATGATTCTGTATTACATAGCCAATCGTCTAAAAATGGAGTATAAGGATTATACCAATTTGCAGATTTATAAGCATTTAACAACAATTGTTAAAGAAATTGAAAGCGGCATAAAGAGGGTTGAATCACGCCCTAACAGGCCAAATAGAATAATTGTGGATTAATGCAGGCTGGGAGAAATTCTCCCAGCTTTCTTTATGAGAAAAACTATTATATATTTTATTATATTAAAAGTGTTGATAAATTTAATAGATTTATCACTTTAACTTAGCTATCAAAGCACAATCTCGAGCTTTATGAGCTTCGCCAGCACCTTAACGTCCTTCTTAAACAGAGTAGTCGTTACAAGGCTTCCCCTATTGCTTACAACAAGAAACTTTGAAGCGTCTATAGATTTAATTTGCCTTACAACCCTTCTCCCATTTATCTCAACAAAATAGATTCCGTCTTTTTCAAATTCATGAGTGCTGTGACACAATGAAACATCGCCCTTACCTATCCTAAAACCTGCCATGTCATCATCCTCTATGGACAAATAAAACACCTTATCCTTGGGATAGCCTTCAACCTTATTGGAAATTATGGGCATCTTCTTAGTATCCATAGCCTTGTCCATCTTATAATTGTATACCGGAACCGCTGCTAAAACTCCTGCCAATGCATCGTTCCAAACATCCTGCACAGGCTTTTCAACTATCCTGACTACTTTAGGATCAGGTTCAGGCTTGTTATATTTTTCATCATCGTATAAGTCAACCTTGCTTATTTCTTTCCTCAATGCCTTTGATATTTTATTTACCAGTTCCTCACTCAATATTTTTTTGCCTGATTCAACATCAATGATATAGGCTTCCGACACGCCAACAATTTTTGCAAGCTGCTTGTGTGTCATACCGACTTCCTTTCTCAGCCTGCTGATTTCATTACCTAGTCTACTCATATATATTCTCCTAGTTTAACGATATTTGTTTATACTGCTGCATTTCATCAATACGTATTATAATTTATTATCAAATTAGTTGTAATTAAACGAAAACTCTATTTCAATAACCATTATATTTTAAAAAAGTATCCCGTTCAAGATACTTGTCCTAGTCATGACTAAAATATTCTTTTTTCTACTAAATTAATATTCCCATAAATAAACTCAATTGGATTTAAAATGACAGAATTTTAATGAAAATAAGTAATTTTTTCGTTGAATTAAAATTTATTATATGGTATTTTTAAAATTACGATTGGATGGATAAAACATGAATTCCAGGAATATACTGCCTAATACAAAATTGTAATGCATATAAATACTAAGGGCTTTTGAAAATACATAATACATTTTGTAGCAAAACATATATGGCAACAATTGCAAGGAATATACTAATTATAATTTTTAAGGAGGAGTAACAATGATTTTGAAAAAAGGTTTTGTTAAGTATTTGTGTTTTATTCTATCAAGCATCCTGATTGTGAGCATGATGTCCACTGTCAATCTATGGGCAGTTACAGAAAATACTAAGGCTGTCATTGCTCATGATACTTCGTCATCAACAAAAGTGCCTGTGGATGAGAATGGTCTTGATTCACAGAAAAGAATGGTTTCTTACTTCGGATCACCTATTATTGACGGTGATATAGATGATGTTTGGAATAATGCACAAGAGGTTAAACCACAATGCATAATAGGCAATGTTTATGCTTCAGCCACTTTTAAATCCTTATGGGATGACAATGCTTTGTATGTCCTTGCAGAAGTAAAGGACGAATATTTGTCTGTACAATCCTCTAATCTATATATGCAAGATTCAGCAGAAATCTTTTTAGATGAGAAAAATGACAAAACTGTAGACTATAATGTTGATGATTTGCATTTTAGAGTAAATTATGAAAATTCCCCTTCCTCTGATATCGGTGATATAGAACGGTTTTACACTGGCACTAAAAAAACTGATGATGGCTATTTGATTGAAGCAAGAATTGCATTGAAGGACAAGCCTTCAAATGGAAAAGTTCTTGGATTGGATTTACAGATTAATGATGGACTAGGTCCAAACAGAGTCGGTACCATTAATGTTTTTGATTCTACAGGCAATGGTTGGAGAGACACCAGTGTATTTGGAGCAGTCTTGCTTACCGGAAAGGCAGATGGTGCAGTCAGTGGAGTGAATCCTTATAACCTTATGAATCTTATTAATAGTGCGAAAAAAATTGATTTTACACGTTATACAAATGAAAGTGTAGTAACAGATGCAATAAAAAAAGCAGAAGAAGTTGTTGCAAAAGAAAATGTCACTCAGAAGGAAATTGATGATGAATTAGAAGCCTTAAAGACAGCTATTGGTAAGCTAATTCTGACAGAAGAAGCAGCTAACGAAAAAGAATTTAAGTTGGTTCCTGATGAATATAGAGCAGATAATGAACAGCAAGGAACTATTGAAAAATTAGAGTATAGCGTAACTAATGCAGTTTATTCAGAAATAAAGGACACTAAATATCTAAATGTATACCTCCCTTACGGATATAACACATCTGATAAGAATAAAAAGTATAACGTTTTATACCTTATGCACGGTGGCGGAGAAAATGAGAATTTAGTATTCGGTGGACCTGGTGAGAGAAAAGAACTGATGAAAATCCTTGATAATATGATTGCAAAGGGAGATATTGAGCCACTTATAGTTGTAACACCTTCATTTTATGGTGGTAAAAATGATGTGGCATATTTTTATCAGGAATTGACCGATACAGTTATTTCCTTGGTTGAAACAAAATATAATACCTATTTACCATCAGCAAGTTTGCAGGGTATTAAGGCTTCAAGAGATCATCGAGCTTTTGGCGGATTCTCAATGGGTTCGGTATGTACATGGTACACGTTTATTAACTGTATTGACTATATCAAATATTTTATGCCGTTAAGCGGTGACTGTTGGGCACTGGGTCAGAAAGCTGGAGATAGTGACGCTCAGAAAACAGCAGAGTATCTGAATAGCATTCCTAAAAATGCTGGTTATACTGCACCTAAAGATTTTAAGGTGTTCTGTGCTACAGGTAAAATGGATCCTGCATATAATAACATGAAACCTCAGATAGATGCTTTAAAACAATTAAAGGATAGTTTCATATATTCGTCAGATACAACAAAAGGTAATTTCTATTTTATTGTAAGCGAAAATGGCACACATAATTGGAGTTTTATAAATCAGTACATCTATGACATATTACCTGATGTATTTAAAGATGAAAAATTAGCTCCTGTTCCAACTAGTACTATTGTTCCAACCAGCACTCCTACAACCAGTACTAACTCAGGCGGATCACAAGTCAATAATCAAACTTCCACTTCAACTCCAACTGCTACACCAACTGCAACTGCTACACCTACACCCGGTACAAAAACAGAGGAAAATAAGCCAAAACCGGCAGTTGGTTTTAATGACATATTGAATCACTGGGCAAAAGATTTCATAAACGATTTGATAGCAAAGAATATCTTAAGCGGCTATGAGGACGGTACAATCAGACCTGATAAAAACATATCAAGGGCTGAACTTACAGTAACTGTACTTAAAGCGATGGGATTAAAGCCATCTGAAAAGCCCGCATTGGATTTTGCCGACAAAAACAGTATTCCTTCATGGGCGGCAGGCTATATAGCATTGGCTAAAGAAAAAGGCATTATATTGGGATTTGATGATAAAACATTCAAACCTGATAAGAATTGCAGCAGACAAGAAGCAGTAACCATTATCATGAAAGCATTTAATCTTGGGGAATCAAATAATAAGCTAAAGTTTATAGATGCAAAAGATATATCAGACTGGGCATACAAGTTTGTAGCAAAATCCACTGAGTCCCAAATTGTCAATGGATATGAGGACAATACATTTAAACCCGGCAAAAGCATTACCAGAGCTGAAATATTTACTGTACTATCCAAGTGTTTGAAAAATAAAACCATATAGCGGACTTTTGTTTCCTTCAAAACCATCGTGAGCAATTAAAAATGATTTACTGAGGTTTAAAAGAAACCTTATAATCTTAAGAAGCATTAAGCCGGCAGCGTTTGAACATTTTTCAACAACTGCCGGTTTTTTATGTATGTATTATTAATAACACACTAATAACCTTTTTATCTTCATATTGATTGCTACTCATAAGAATTACAAAAGAGGCGTCTACCTATATTTGGCAAACACCCCTTTAGTCATGAGGAACGATAAATTCATTTATTTTTATACAACTGAATTAAACAAACGAGCAAGAATAATAACATCTGCCATGTTAATAGCACCGTTTTTATCAAAGTCACATATCTCGCTATAAACTAAATCACCTTTTACTGAATTAAATTTAGTAGCAAGAACTATTACATCAGCCATATTTATATAACCATCATCGGTTAAATCATAACTAATCTTCTTTGTAGGAGTTGGTACAGGTGTATTTGTCGGTGTGTTTGTTGGAGTATTTGTTGGTGTTGGAGAAGCCAAACCTTTAAATATTAGCTGTGAATACTGATATAAGCTTTCCTTCCACATAACAAAATCATGCCCACCTGCTCTTGTAAAATATGTATGTGCAACACCATTTTTATCCAAATGATCATGAACTCCCTTAGCATTGTTTATAAGACTATCTTGTAAACCACAGGAAATATAAATAACTCTCATATTTTTCTTAACCTTTTCTGCATCAGGTACAAGTACAGTTGGAGAATTAGTATTTGGTGCTGGTGAAAATGCACCAATATACGCAAATAAATCCATGTATTTAAAACCGAAATTCAATGACTGTCCTCCACCCATTGATAAACCGCCAATAGCTCTATTTTCGCGATTAGTAAGTACAGGATACTGTGACTCTATGTAAGGAATCAAATTATCTTTCAAATCATATTGAAAATTATCAAAAGCTGCTACCTTATCAGAAGCATAAATATCTCCAACTGACCTGTCATCAGCCATTGCACGGCCATTTGGCATAACTACTATCATATCGGCCAATTTATTTTCTGCATATAAATTGTCAAGAATATTTTGAGGATTACCTCCGTTTTTCCATTCATCATGATCGCCACCAATACCATGCAATAGGTAGAGCACATTGTACTTTTTGCTGGTTGAATACCCGGGCGGAGTATAAACGTTTACTTTTCGGTTAGTTTTTGTTGTAGTCGAATAATACGTCTGTGTTGTTATTGTTCCATGTGGAACGTTTTTTACTTGGTCAAATCCCGACGGTGCATCTGCTGATACAGTAATAGCTGAAAAATTTATGCATGTAACAACCACTACACTGCTAAAAAATACACACAAAGCCTTTTTAATCATAGTATAAACCTCCAATAAAATTTTGTTGATATTTATTAATGTAAATATCTATTTTGTTATTCATCTGGATATTTTGTTGAATAACTCCCCCTTTCAATTCTTTCTTTAGCTCATTTAACCAAAACAATACTATCTTGGGTATGGATAAAAAATTATATAAATATTGCAGTTCACAAATTTTTAGCATTTCATAATACTTTATTCGTTAAAAAATATTTTTTTGTGTTCTATCTATTTAAAAAATTCAAATATATTTAAGTATGACTTCTTGCTCACCTTTAAAGTAATCCTCAACCATATCATCATACCTAGTTTTTGATATTATTTTGTGTTTTGTGTCATACTGTTAGATACTATATTATCCATTCTTACATTTATGTAGTAATTATTTAAATTCAGATCTTTTTTGAATTGTAATACTCCCCTGGCATCCAATTTATATCTGTATGAACGTAATTACCTGTTCAGTAGAAAACAGCAATAAACATTTAACTTCCGCATCAAATTATACTGTATTTTTATCCAAACCGAGAGATTTGGCAATTGATATAAATGGTGGTATTTTCCTCTTCCACAGTAATAATTATCTCATATGGAGAATTCAAAGCCATATCAAATGAGTAATAATTAAAATGTTACTTCCTAATTTATAAAAAATATTATTTAATAAATCATGTTTAATGTTAACATTTTATGATATAATGATAATTTGTATGGAAAAGCTATTGTGTCTTTCCATACTTTAGGAGGTTGGTTTCATACTGGATAAGATATTCTTTTCTTAGGAATTATGCTGCTCATTATTAAAGAATTTTTGGGCCTGGTAATAGGTGATACTAAAAGCATATCCTTAGATATTAGCTATTTTATTGAAAATCTTATTTGCTCGGGTATCTGTAGGACTGCTTCAAAAGCTGGTAATTTTGTAATGAATGGCAATAACCTGCTTTCTTATTATCAAAAAGATATATACATATAATAAGACAGATGGAATTTAAGATCTTTGAGTGAAGATCAGAAAATCTGGGAAAAAAATATTATAGAAAAAATAAAATCATTATATGATTACTTAAATAAAAGCACTAAAAAATGAATAATGGTATATAGAAGGAGATAGAAGTGGATAATTTAATTTTTAAAGATTTAAATCTTTCTGGGGAGGTACAGAAAGCTATAGCAGAAATGGGATTTGAGGAAGCCACCTCAATACAATCTCAATCCATACCTCATATAATGGAAGGAAAAGACGTAATAGGTCAAGCTCAGACCGGAACAGGCAAAACATGTGCCTTCGGTATTCCTGCAATTGAAATGCTGGATCCTGACCTTGATGGAATTCAGGTTCTTGTGCTTTGCCCTACAAGAGAACTTGCGATACAATCGGCAGAAGAGCTTAAAAATGTATCCAAATACAAAAGCAAGGTTAAAATACTGCCTATATATGGAGGACAGCCCATTGAGCGTCAGATAATGGCTTTAAAAAAACGTCCCCAGATAATAATCGGAACCCCAGGGCGTATTATGGACCACATGAGAAGGCATACCCTAAAGCTTGCCAATTTGAAAATGGTTATATTGGACGAAGCTGATGAAATGCTTAATATGGGCTTTAGAGAAGATATTGATATAATATTGGAAAAGGTTCCGGAAGAAAAACAAACTATTTTATTCTCTGCCACAATGCCAAAGGAAATATTGGAGCTTACATCCAAATACCAGAAAAATCCCACGCACATAAAGGTTTCCCACAAGGAGCTTACAGTTCCAAGCATTGAGCAGTATTATCTTGAAGTAAGTGAAGGGGCCAAGCTTGAGGTTCTTTCAAGGCTTATAGATACAAATAACATAAAGCTTTCACTTGTTTTTTGTAACACTAAAAAAAGAGTTGATGAGCTTGCTGTCAACCTGCAGTCCCGAGGTTATGCTGCTGAAGCCCTTCACGGTGACATGCGACAGGAACAGAGAGACAAGGTAATGAACAGGTTCAGAAAAGGCCGATTTGATATTTGTATTGCCACCGATGTTGCCGCTCGAGGAATAGATGTGGATGATGTGGATGCTGTTTTTAACTACGACATTCCAAATGACGAAGAGTATTATGTTCACAGAATAGGAAGAACAGGCCGTGCAGGCAGATCAGGAAAGGCCTTCACATTTGTCACAGGTCGTGAAATTTATAAACTTCGGGATATTCAAAGATATACCAAGTCATCTATCACTCTTATGAAACCTCCGACTTACTCGGATGTAGAAGAGAATAAGATGAACAGCATGATTGAGTCAATTAAAAATGCCATTCTCGATGGACAGTATGATAAATATATAGGCTATGTTGAAAAAATTGTGGATACATTAAACGATCAAAACACTGAAGAAAATTTTATTACATCCCATGATGTGGCTGCAGCATTGCTAAAACTGTATACATCGCAGACTGGAAAACACATACTACCTGTCAAGGAGATTGATGAAGACCCTCCTGAGATAGATGGAGAGATGGTCAGGCTATTTATCAATATAGGCAGAGCCAACAAGATACAGCCTAGAAATATCGTTGAGGGTATAGCTTCCTCAACAAGTTTACCAGGTAAACTTATCGGTGCTATAGAAATCTTTGATAACTATACTTTTGTTGAAGTACCTAGAGAGTATTCTTCGGAAGTCCTTGATTCAATGAAGAACTACAAAATGAAGGGCAAAAAGATCAATATAGAAAAATCGCATGCAAAAAAGAAATCAAAATTAAGCAGACCGCGAAAAGAATAATCCTTTAATTAAAACCCTCATTTCACTTCGTTTTAAATACCGAACTGTAAAACTAATTATATACAGTTCGGTATCTAAGCAATTTTTATATTCTATAATTTCTAAAACAAAAGTTCTATTCCTATAATTTAGTGCTCAGAAACCACTTTAATAATGTCTATAATACTACTCTCTACTATGCTTATTAGGAGACATATGTATGACGCTTGTAATAACATTGATTACAATTTTTCTTACCTTTTTGTTCTTTCTTTATTTCTCATTCAAATACGGCGTTATGGGGGTTAAAATCAAAGTTGAAAAGCAATTTCTATTTTCGGTTTTAAGCAATATTTTCTCCGGCACCGCAATTTTTAATCATACTTTAAAAAATCAGATTATTAAGATATCCATAAGCACTGATAATATAATCAACCGCTGTGAAGGCATTTACGCAGCAATGGATGTTGCGGAGATTAAAAATACAAAAGTAATAATGCTTACCTCTCTAAAAGATGATGACATTATTCTTGACTCATTTACAGCGGGGGCAGTCGATAATATTAACAAAGAAAATTATAGGGAGATCCCTTTGGCTATAAAAAGGGCTTTCGCAGTACAGCACAATGGTGCAGCTGCGAAAGCCCTTTACAAGATTTTATTTTAGAAATCTACCCTGCTTGTTATATAAGCACTCAAATGCCAGCTGGTATCTTCTGAATAAAACTTAAAGTATTCCCCTGCAGGTCCGCTTATTCCATAAACCTTTCCAGGAATCTCTTTAGCAATAACTACGCCATCTTTTCTTATATTAAATATTCCTGTTATGGAATCTTTGTCTGAAGTTTTTGCCACTACCAGTTCATATTCATAATCAGCCTTCTGAATGTCTTTAAGAACAGTCAGTTTTGCCTTGAAAACAGCATTATTGGTGCCCTCCATCCAACTTATAACGCATTTTCCATCGAGAACCTTAACTTCCCCGTCAACCGGTCCCCAACTGTAAAGCGGCCTATCGGAAATTATGTTATGTACTATACCTGAAGGAGCAGGTGTAGGCTCATTTATCAACCTGTATGATACAACACTAAACAAAGGCAGCTCTGTGGGCAGTATTGGGAGTATTGTCATAACATAACTTCCCTTTACCTCAACTTCCATTCCGTTATACTTTTCTAGCCCGGTTGTGTTACCTATTAGCTGATAAACTCCGTTTTTAGTACTCAATTGGTACTGATAAGGCAATTTTGATGACTCTGTTGTCATTATGTCAACCAGCTTAAGAGTTCCCTGAAGTACATCATAAACCGGTTCCGTAGTAGGTACAGGTGCAGGCTCACTTATCAACCTGTATGATACAACACTGAACAAAGGTGTTTCTACAGAAAGCAGCGTCATAACATGGTTTCCCTTTACCTCAACTTCCATTCCGTTATATTTTTCTAATCCTCTTGTGCTTCCAATCAATTCGTAAACTCCGCCTTTAGTACCCAAAAGGTACTTGTATTGCTGCGATGGCACCAACGAATCAGAAGTACTAACAGGTGCATTTATTATAACCTTTAAAGTTCCCTGGAGAACGTCATAATTTGGTGTAACGGTTGGCTCTACAATAATCTTGTAGAATTCTACTATAAAAATTGGTGGGTAGATCTTAAGCATACTTATAGTACCTGCAACCTCAACCAAATATCCATTATACCTCTCCATTCCCTCAGTTTTTCCATTAAGGGTATATAATAGGCCATCCTGGGTTTTTAGTGAAATTTTATACGATACACCAATATCGGTAGCAGGGTCCTCATACTTGCTTACATCGAGAGTACCCTTTAAAATTGTTAACGGCACAGCTGTCGGTACACTAGTGGCTGTAGGCCTGCTAATCACTGTGTAGCTGTCCACAATAAATATAGGAGGATATATTGCGAGCATGCTTTGAGTTCCATACACTACAACCTGAGCACCATCCAATTCTTCCATACCCTTTGTGTTTCCGGTAAGGCTGTAGGAGATATCCTCTGCTGCCAAACTAAATGAATATCCGGTCTCTGACTTATCAACCTTCAATGTTCCCAAGATTTTTTCCTGTACAGGAGTAGGTACAACTATAGGAGGGGTGGAAATAATCCTAAATGATTTTACTTCCAGGAGTATGCCAACTTGTCCTGATATAATTCCTTTCCTCATTACGCCTGTTACAGCAACATTCTTGTCAACGCATTTTTCAAGCCCTGAGGTAGCTCCTATCAAGTTGTATATTTCCTTCTTTTCTGTGACAAGAGTCAACTGTCGGCTTTGGACCTGGCTTACCTTGATTGTACCTTGAACTGTAACTGTTTGACTTACTGCCTTTGTCGGTGTAGGTTTTGGTGTAGCCTTAACCTTTGTTACTGCTGCTTTTGAAGCTGCCCCTTTTACTGCTGCAAATGATGGCACAACACTGCTGCTTAAAACCAGAGTAAAACATAGTACTAACATTAGCAAACTACTAAACCTCTTGAACATACAATAACCTCCTTAATTTTTTCTATTATGCCAGTTAATTTAGACTTAATCTGCTATCCCAATCTATAAAACGACAACAAAAATAAGCCTAAAATAAAAAGCATTAATTGATACTGTTATATTTAGACGAGTTTAGTTTTTAAAAGTTCCAATATTTTAATTTTTTTGCTGCAGTTTCATATACTGATAATCAGTTAAGATTTGAATAATGTTTGTGCAGTTAAGATTAAAAAGCAGGTTATAGCATACTAGATTATCTGTGCTGTAATAACATTTGGAAATGAGCTTAATTTATCCTTATAGGATTGCAAAAACTGCATTTTGCTTCCACTCATTTTATTTAACATTTCACCATCAATGCTGTCATCCTCATACAGTTCATTCACATAGACAAGAAACTCATTGCACAATTTAACTAATTCAAGTTCAATATCCATAGTTACCTCTCTCCATTGAATTATAGTACTTACATGACTTACACGACTATTTTATTGAATTGCCAAATTTTTGTCAATAAAAATAGTATTTTTTATTAAAAATAAAGCACTTTAAACCTTAAAATAACCAGTTGCTTATGCCCTGCCTTGGGACTGCCTATCAACTGAAGAACAAAGTCTAAAGTGCCTTATCAATAGTTAATTAATCTGATACCCTGTTTTCCAAGCTCTTTTGAGTATAAATCATTATCAGAACATCTAATTCCTGACTTACTCTTAAAATGTCTTCTGTACTTCCTGACTCCATAACCTCATGAAGCTTGCTTCTTAGGTCTTCTAGTTGTTCAAACATAGTCACCCCCATAATAAACTTAATATTAAAATTATATTTTAAGGAATGTTTTTAAAAGCAATTCCTTTTTATTTAAGTAATCCCACATAATTAATACATTTATTTGCATATATACTTAACATTCGAAGTTAAATTGTAAATGTTTAACACATACATATTTTAAAATAACATTTTATACATGTCAATACAATTATTATTATTATATACTTTTTATTCCATTTATTTGTTTTTAGTAGAAAATAATTACTAATTTTAGAAGTTACTAAATGAAATATCAAGGACCTGATATTTCTTAGCATCGGAATCATCAAAGTGCCACCACTCGCTTCTTATTCTCTTGAATCCATATTTAACCATAACTCTGCCTAATAACTCCCGGTTATTAATTTGTTCCTTGGGGCAATCTTTATAATCCAATTTTGCCCTCTTTGTAAATTCATCATATCCTGAAGGCATTCTCACTTCTTTCCCGTACTTATCCACCAGAGTCACATCTACTGCCGCACCTCTGTTGTGATTGGAGCCCTTTTTGGGATCTGCAACAAATGATTTGTCCGATGCTGCATCCCATAATACCTTCTGAGCTGAGTGAGGCCTGTATGCATCATAAATTTTTATTCTGTATCCCATTTTTTTAAACTCATTATTGGCCTTAATAAGTTTTGCAGCAGTATTTTTGTTGATGATACACTTGGCAGATGGATATATTATTTTCTTTGTAAAATTGTCTTTTGTTGCATATTTTATATCAATAACAAATGTGTTATCAAGCTTTAAAAGCTCAACTAACCCTTTAACTTCCTTTATTTTTTCCTTGGTTTTGGTTGAAGGCGTGGGTGTATTAGGTATAGGCGTTTTGGATATAGCTATAGTAGGTATAGCCGCTAGAATTGCACTTGGTTTAGCAGATACAGACATAGTACTTGTTATAGCTGCAACATTTATGTTATCATTAGCACTGCCATTTTCAATGAGTAGTGCATTGTCATATGATATAAAAAATATTATTAAAATGGACAAAAATAAACAAAAACGCCTTTTAATCATAGTATTCACCTGTATTCGCCTTCATAGCAATTGATTTATACTTTCAGTTGTGATATTATGAATTGCTGATGAGTCAAAAGTATATTTCAGGTAGTGTTACCTCCACTACAATATATGGAAGATAACCTGCCGCAAAGTAAAAATTATGTTTCGCTTAAATCCTCATGTGCCTTGCATTTGAGGCTTTAAGATAAATTTAGTGCTTCTTTAACGCTATCCTGCAAATAGGATCTTGAGGACAAACGTCCCCAAGGTCTTATTTGTTTTCACCCAAATCAAGTATCACTTGTATCCTCAGCAATCTACCTTTATTAATCCGTTGCAGCTTCCAGTAATGCACCTCCCACCCTCGGGGGTAACTACAAATGTATTTTCAATACCAACCATTCCAATATCCTTTATGCCTTTCTTGGGTTCAAGTGCAAAAACCATATTCTCCGTCAAAGGGTCATTGAAACCTTCCGCAATGACAGGCAATTCATCTATCTGCAAACCTATACCGTGTCCAAGGAATTTAACCCTTCTCTCTCCATAACCCATAAAGTTATTTAGAAGTTCACCATCTAGTTTACCCATGATAGTATTGTAAATAACAGCTGGTACTTCTCCCGGTTTTAACAGGCTTGCAATTTCATTTTGTATGTCTACACATTTATCATGTTCTTTAATAGCATCTTTCGGTAAAAACTTTCCAAACATATATGTCATGGTCTTATCAGTGTGATAGCCCTCAACCCCACAGCCAATATCAATAAACACCAGATCACCTTGTTTAAGCTTTCTCTCCCTGCTCCCTAGAAGGGGAGTAGCAGGGCCTATTCCAACATGCCCTCCAGGACCATTAAAATAGGTGGGATATAAAGAGCTTTCACCAAAGCAAATATGACCTAATCCAACATCGGTGTCAAACATGCTAAATCTGGATACTCCATGATGGCCCTCTTCAATAAGTACTGAGTAAAGTTCAACTGCCATCTCAGCCTCGCTCATTCCCTCCCTGAGAAGCTTTGGAACCCTGTCTTCCAGGACTTTTCTATGTATTTTGCCTGCTTGTTCCATTAAAGTCAGCTCGTACTGACTTTTTACTGCTCGCACAGCCATTATCTGCATATCAAGAGATTTGAATTCCTTAAAGGGAAAGTACTTTTGAAACCTTTGATAATGAGCCAGCGGAAGAATTTCCGTTTCAACATAAACGGTATCGGGGAGTTTTTCATATGCACCCGCTGCGTCTCTGAAGCTTCCCATCTGCCTTATGTAAGGAAATAACGACTCCATCTTTGCTCGTTCAAAGCTTCTTCTTACCCAATATACTGCATCATTATTCCTTTCTATTATCAGCATTCCTTCCTGCATTGTTCCCGTAAAATAATATTGGTTTATCTTGCTGAAAATAACTGCTATCTCCCAATTGGGTTTATCTCTGTCCATCCTGTCTCTAAATTGCTTCATTCTGACTTCAAGCTCATTTTGAGGTACTTGTGTTTTCATTTTACTTCTCCTGTGTTAATATATTATGAAAAGTTATTTAATCTTTTACACTTTTTATTTAAGCATCAATGAAAATTTGATCATGGCATAGTTATGCAAATTTTACAAATAGCCGACATTATAATTATAATAATATATTAATCTATTTTCCATGCTTATGGAATAGTTCTTTTAAAACAGGTGAGGTGATAATAGTATGAAAGGGGTTTTTACTTTAATATTTTCTATCTGCTTTATTACAAGCATTTTACCCACCCATGTATTGGCCAAGAACGCTCCTAAACAGGGTATAGTGTGGCAGGGCTCCGATGTCTACATAACATTCAAGCACAATTCCAAAGTAGACATGCATCTCATTTTTGGGCCTTGTGGGATAAATAACACCTTTAATCTCAAGTCCATCTATACAACAAGCAATTCCAAAAGAATTTTCCCGTGGGTTACCGACAAATCAAATCCATTTTTAATATCCAAGACAGATTGGCTAGGCCCATATGTAGTAAAAGCTCTTGTCAAAGGAGATGACAGTAACCCTGCATTCACAGGAGGCTGGCATGGAAGTAACGGCAATGCCACAGGTGCTGCCACTGCAAAAACAACCAGCATTTCTGTAAAAGTAAACGGAAAGGCTATTACTAAAAATAAGTCTTACTATGGAAACGCAGAGGTTACAGTGATAAATCTCATTCAAGCCTATAACACTAAAAAAAAGGGGACCTTCGTTTTAAAGGAAGTAGTAAAATACAGCTTCACACCAAAAAAAGTGGGGATATCCATTACTACTACTGCCCTAGAAGACGTCTTGCTGGAAAGATACTACGGGCTGCAGGCTCAGGTAAATTCATGGAAGGGCAAAATTCAGTACAGTAACGGTAAAACAGGTAGTTACGGCAAATATTCCGATTCCGGTCCTGCTAAAAAATCAACTGCAAATTCTTATGTTATAGCCTCCTCAAGCAATGCATATAAGCTTAGGGCAAAAATAGATAGCAGTGTAGGACTCGGTAAACTTGGCAATCTATCTCCTGAGCTACCGGCAATCTTTATGGAGTCGTATGGCAAGGTATACTTCAACCTTGTTAACGGAAAGAATAAAAAGATTACAAAAGGCCAATCCACAAACTGGAAAGGCAGTTATGAATTCCTGTAATATATAAAGCAATAACAGTAATAGAATGTTTATATATTCTATAGAAGGAAGATCATAAGCATCACTTTATCACTTTAAATTTATATTTCCATTCATCAAAATAAAAATTTCTGCCGCTTTCTATCTCTCCCCTTTGGAAGTCAACTGCATCAGATCTCAAGTATTTTTTATCCGGTTTTAATTCAATGGAATGCCCTTTATTTGCTACCATCCTGAAGTAATCCATATTGCCGAAATAAAAATCTCTTATTTCATTGCTTTTTTTGCTCCCCAAGACTTTGGATACGGATGTAAAATATACTCCCATATAAGTGTCAACGGGAATCCATCCATATGGTTCAATGTAGGTTTCAGCCCAGTCATGAATAAACTGTCTGGTGTTATAAGCTGCTAAGCCTGACTGCCAGCGAGCAGGTATACCTTCACTTCGGCACATGCTTATAAACAGCATGGCCTGCTGCCCGCAATCTCCATAACCCTTTTCCAATGTATACTCGCTTATGTTTCTTAGCGTGGAGTACTCCACGCAATAACTATATTTAATGTTGTCACAAATCCAGTTATATATTTTCTTTGCTTTTATATACGGGTTGGTTTCACTTCCAATAATCTTATCTACCTGCCTGGTGATTTTATTACTGAATGTAATATGCGGCTCTTCCCTGGTGTATTTTTTATAAACATCACTATTTACATTATATTTACCTACCTTTAACGGGTCTACCTTTCTGTAATTGCTGTAGGAAGTATAGCTGTACTCAACTTCAAACGGGCCCGGGTTGTCATTGGAGGTAGTTATCTCAAAAAAAGCCGATCTGATGGGGCTTTTTTCACTATCGATTGATTTAACCGGATATGAGGATCTTATTAGCTTAATATTATTCTGACTTTCAAATGCAATTGGAAAAGGAATCCAGCAGGAAAGTTTCGCACCTTTGTTCACAAGACCTTTGTTTAAAGTCAAGCTGTGGCTTATCTGCATTTTATACGGAGCTCTTACAACACCATCACTCCCGGCCTTTGTGGTTTTTATTTTGATTATGGTATTATAAACTTCATTGGCAAAATTGATGTTATTGTTATAATCAATTCTTCTTGCATTGAGCTCAGGATACCTAAAAAACAGATTACTCTTGCTTGAATTCATAAATCTCTTTTGACCATTGACAGTTTTTATGTCAAATCTGCCTTCTTTTTGCCACTTTACAAACTCATTTTTCCCAAATCCTTTAATGCTTTTTGAGAGTTCTGCAAAAAGCTGACTTTCGTCAAGCTTATAGTCCAGCGGAATCCTCCTGTTCCTCTCAATCTCATCATTTAAAAGCTTTATTTCTGTCTGACTTAATAAAGCTTTGTTCTTTGCCATATAGCCTGCTATAAGCTTTTTTGCAGCATCAAATTCTCCATGCCTTTGGTTATCATCCACTATAGATAAAAGATCCCTTATAGGATCCTGCTTCTTGGCTGTGGGACCTGCAATAAAAGTAGCACTTTGCCTAACAGGCCCAGCTGTGAAACGATTATCCTGCACCCCTTCTTCCTGCCTAGCATTATACGCAGCACAGCTTGTTAATGCAATAAGGAACAATATAGCTATTATAACTGTAAACTTATTGATCAATGCCTTATACCCCTTAACAAAATATAATAAAATTTTGGGTTCCAATAATACATTATTATGGTAAAATTATTTGTATAAAATCACTATTAATATAAACATTTTTATTACGATAATTATATTAATA
>NZ_DATCTU010000096.1 GCF_036567765.1 Pseudobacteroides sp. | reverse complement strand
AATAGTTAGCATATGCAATCTTAATATTTCTTATTTTAGCATAACACTTTTTTTCTACACCCTTATAATCAAGCTCCGGTATAAAAATTTTGCTTACTCTGTTAACAGCATTATTTCCACCGATTATAACAATATTTTTACCATCAAAAGATAGAGTGTATCCATTTTCAGAAGTCAATTTATAAACATTTTCAAGGTAAGCCCTGGCACTAACTCCGGAATTTTTAAGAAATGCAGGGTTCATTTTCCTTATCCTGTTATATTCCAGCAGCTCCTTATTCGTTTCGTCATCCAGCGTTCCGTCTGCAAAAATACCAGATACATCAACAGGAGAAGTTTTCTCATGCCGTCCCATAAACTTCTTCTGGAAGTTCTTAATTGCTCTGGTTGTTACTTTTCCGTTAAGTTTTGAGCCTTCCAAATATAAAGTTACTAATTTTTCACACCCTAGACCGGAAAGTGTCATCTGCAAATCCTCAATGCTAATCTTAGGTGTTGTATCTTCGGGATTTGGAGCTGCATACATTTCAAATATTCCAAATGCATCTGTGAAATCTTTTATATCGATCGCTACCTGTCCATTTACAAAGAATATTTTACTCAGATTAAATGTTCGTTTTTCTCCGTCAATAGTTACATCAACAGTATTATTATCAGGATTTTCAGCATAAGTTCCTTCCATTTCATAGGCCAACAGCTTAAGGTATGCCTGATCAGGGCCAAGCTTCTCCTTTATGGGGTCACTTATACATATATAATACTCCCCTGTTCCATTTAAAATATCGCTGTGGTTTACCTCAAATCGATATTTCTCTCCTTTTGTAAGGTTCATGAGTATATAAAAATTTTTATCCCACTCATTGTCATCGTTGCTATCGCTTGAGCTTATTAGCATGCCTTTGGTATCAAATATATTTATCTCAGTATCTGTTTCCCCAGTGCTGCTTATACAGTAAATCTTCGTCTCATCAGGTGTAAACTCGTAAGCATCAATTTCTCCTGCATAGCTTATACACCCATATGTCTGAATCGGCAACTTTATTGGTTGATTTGGAGGTGTATTTGGTGGTAACTTCTTACCCTGAGGTTTTTTCTCCGGTGGAAAGCTAACACTTAATTTCAATTGCTCAATTATTTGGTTAACAATATTTGATATTTGCAAATCAATATTGCCGCTTGTATCAACAGAATAACATATTCCACCTGTAATATTAGCAATTTCATTAAGAAGCTGCGACTTACCTATTGATACACACAAAACCTTAATTTTCTTGCTTGCCATGTTTTTTGCAAACCCAACTATTTCAGTATAATTATTATCCTCTCCATCAGACAAAAGAAGAAGATACTTGTCGTATTTGCTGTTTAATATTATTGCTTCTCCGGCTTTAAGTCCCCTTAGGATATCTGTACTACCATCACCACCGGTTGATTTTATTGCATCAATGATATCTTTTTTATCTCCTGATAAATCAATTGCCTTTCTTGCAGTCCCCGAGAACTTTACAACTCCGAATTCATTGCCAAACTCATTTACCTTCTCAACAATATTAGTTGCGATTTTATTTACAATGCCCGTACTACTTTGTTCAACATTGTTTGGCCACATGCTTCCTGACTCATCAATGACAAACACTGCATTGTTATAATAATTAATCTGATTAAGATTCTTTTTGCCGGGTATATATGTGCTGAAATGATTAACCTTAGCAGTAATTATATTATTATAAGCATCAATATTGACATTATAATCCGGTAAAGGTACAAGTGTTTTATTTGTATAATCCAACCAGTATACAGTAAGGTCTTCTTCCGGTATCCCGTTAAGATTCATCTCATCGTAATAAAAGGATATTGTCGCTTCTTTAAAACTACCACCATCAAGTGTTATTTCTACAGGATTTGCTATTATTCCATTAGACAAACCATTTGTCATCTCACTAAGTTCATTCACTTCAATATTCAAAGCTTCAAGCGTGCTATTACCATAGACTTCAACAACCACGCTTTCTGATTGTGAATATTCTTTTGCTATGAATGGAGCGTATTCATCCTTGTTAACAGGAGATTTTCCAAGCTTGATTTCAATATTGTCATAAGCACCATCCTCATCTGAATCCGGATTTAATGGATCAGTTTTATATCCATTAGTACCGTTAACTTCATCTCCATCACTTATTGAATCGCCATCTGTATCATAATTGTTATAATCAGTCCCTATTTCATTTTCCTTTTCATTGCTTAAACCATCATTATCATAATCAGCTTCTGCTTCAAACACCCTATTTCTTGTAACTTTTATTGTCTTTTCAAAGGTATCAGCTGATTCGTCAAGTTCTGCAGAAATTTTATAGTCTCCTTCATTTTTAGGAATCCAGAAGCTCTGATTTATGCCATCAGTAGAAAGGACTATATATTCTCCTCCACATATAGCACCTCTTAAAGACTCAGTCCTGATTTCAGTACCATCGCTTATTTTAAATCCAATTTTGTATGTTCTTCCATACGGACTATTTTCATTGGATATATTTCTGATCCTTGCTTTCAATATTACTTTTTCACCTTTAACAGGGTTTGGAGGGTCAAGTACTATATCCTCAATTTTAAATTTACACTTTTCCTTGACAATAATATTTCTTGACAATACATTGTTATTTTCATCCATCTCCCTTATATTGTCCAAAGCATCAACTATTGCAGTTATTTTATGTTCTCCTTCTTCTGCATCCCAAGTCCTGTTACTATCATCAATGTACCCTGTTACTATTGCTTTCTCACCTGGTTTGAGTTTAGAAGGCATGTTCGCCCAATATAATATATCACTGTCATCAATCTTAAATCCGACTTTACAATCGTTACTTATTGATACAGGGTTTTCTGATATATTCCTTACTTTTGCTTTTAATGTAACCTTTTCACCTACAACAGGATTTGGAGGATCAAGAATGATTTCAGTGACCGCTAAGTCAGGCAAAGTATCAACGTTAAGAATCTTATTAAATGAATTGTTCTCCTTATACATATCATTATCCTGATAGTATTCTTCAAGACTGGCTTGGACTTCATAAGTACCTTTTATATTTATTTGTGGCGAATCCCCATTATCGTCATATACTGCCAACGTGACGGATTGGTTAGGTTGTATTATCTTTGTATAATAGTTCGTATAGTATTTTGTATCAATCCCATCAATATGCATACCTGCAATAACTGGATATAAAGGTTGCGTGGCTTTCTGTCCAACATTCTTAATAACAATCTTTGTTACTATTGGATCTACACAATTAGTTTCGTATGGAAAAATTATATCTGTTATTGTTAGATCAGAATAATAGCCAACAGTTGCATCAACAGAGTTATTAGTTTCATTACTCTCGTTAAAAGGACTGCTCTTTTCTATAAATGCTTTAATTTTGTGAAATCCATTAGATTTGAGCATTTCGTTAAGCTCAGTGTTTCCAAGAAACAAATCCATGGACTTAAATGTTACTGACCCTTCATAATAATCAGTGTAGAAAGTCTTTTTCTGATTTTCAGCTGTAAAGCCTACTCTGAAACGGCCTGATTCTAGCACTTCATCGCCAACATTAGAAATCTCCGCCCGCAGCTTACAGGGTTCACCATTTTTGTTATCTGTTAAATCAACCTTTGATATTGTTAAATCTGGTGCTATTTCTTTTGATATAATTGTATATTCTTCATTTGTATTAATTTTTTTATCATAATCACAAACGTAGATATAATATGAACTTCCCTGAATAAATGTACTTTGTATAAAAATTTGTGTATTATTAGCAAATGTCGGTACATTTCTGGAATCACAAAAGAAATCAATATTATTTTTAAATATAGTAAATCGATACTTGCTTGTCTTTTTTGGGATAAAAAGAAAATAATCCGTGTCGGTATAGGTACTTAAATATCCCTTAACATCCTGCCCAATCCTTATTTCTTTCGCACCACTTGGCGAGTCAGCATAATCATCAACATAGAATTTTACTGTTATTTTATTGTTTTCTTCATTTGCTTCATCAATCTTGTTTTCACTATCTATGTTGAATGTTAAGAGGTATTCACCTGGTGCATTTGGAGTCCACTGATTTCCCGCTGCATCAAGCATTGGGCCTATTGAACAATTTCTATCCTTATCAATATCTGTGGTGCATTCTCCAATATAATTGTTATTTTCGCCACTTACAGTAACTCCAACTTTAAAACTACCCTTTGACATGGTATCCCCAATGTTTGTTACAATATGTCTTAAATCTACAGGCTGACCCGCCAAGTATTTATTTCTGATTATATAATCAAATACCAAATCCGGCTTACTGGTTTTTAAGCGTACAATAAACCTGTAATCTTTTCTATTGTCAGTACCGGTACGGAGATAATAAACCTTTCCGGCTTCAAAATGATAATCATTATTTGTACCCGATCCGCATGGATACCCCTCATTGCTATAGAACTCTGGCGTATAGTAACTATTATATATTTTTATCACATATATACCTGTCTTTTTTGGAACGAAAGTAAAATAATCATAATCATCTGAATCATGAAAAACACCACTGATCTCTTTCTCAAGTTCAATAGGAGTAGCATTTTCCTTCGTGTTTCCATGATCATCCTCAGGTGCCTGTATTTCGAGTACATTACTGCTATCTGATTTTCCGCCTTCTGCACTGACTGATTTTACATAAACCTTATTTAATTGATTCGGTGTCAGGCCTGCACATACGATTGTAGTCTGTTTTGTTGCAGCTATTACTTTATCATTACTATACACCTCATAGCTTTCGGGTGCCATGCCAGCAGTTGGCCTTGTCCATTTTAATGATACAGCTGTACCTGTATTCCATAAAGAATTTAGTTCTGTTGGTGCCAATGGCTTTTCGTACTCTTTTATGGTAACTGTCACTTTTTCATATAATGCAGAAGTAG